>DATFOT010000123.1:0-3686 GCA_035265265.1 Aestuariivirgaceae bacterium
GACCGATCCGTCACCGCGGTTGATTTCGGCGCGTCGCTGATCTCGTGGTCGGGCTCGATGTTCGAATACCTGATGCCGTCCCTGGTCATGAAGGCGCCGCCCAGCGGGATTATCGATCAAACGAACAGGCTCGTGATACGCAAGCAGATTTCTTATTGCTCCGAGCTCGGCGTGCCCTGGGGCATCTCGGAATCGGCATTCAACGGCCGCGATGTGGAATTCACCTATCAATATTCCAATTTCGGCGTGCCGGGACTGGGCCTGAAACGCGGACTTGCCGATGATATCGTCATCGCTCCCTATGCGACGGGCCTTGCTGCGATGGTCGCGGCGAAGGCGGCGGTGGAAAATTTCGCCGCGCTGCGCAAGGAAGGCGGGCTCGGCCGCTACGGCTTTTACGAGGCGCTCGACTATACGCCGCGCCGGGTGCCCGAGGGTCAGAAGGTGGCGATCGTCAGGGCCTATATGGCGCATCACCAAGGCATGACGGTGGTGGCGCTCGGCAATACGCTGAAAAAAGGTGTCTTCCGCGAGCGGTTCCATGTGGAGCCCATGGCGCGCGCCACGGAACTGCTGCTGCAGGAGCGGGCGCCGAGAGGCGTGCCGATCACCTATGCGAGCGCTCGCGACATCGAGGCTGCCGCCGCGGTGCGAGAAAACCCGCCGGTGATCGTGCGCCGGATCACCAATGTTCATACCGAAGCGCCGGCCACGCATCTCATGTCCAACGGCCAATATACGGTGATGGTCACGGCCGCAGGATCCGGCTTCAGCCAGTGGAGCGGTTTCGCGCTGACGCGGTGGTGCGAAGCCCCGATCGCGGACGACTGGGGCTCGTATATCTACGTGCGCGATCTCACCAATAACAAACTCTGGTCGGCAGGCTACCAGCCGATCGGCGCAGAAGCAGACAGCTACGTCACGGTATTCGCCGAAGACCGTGCCGAAACCATCCGCTCCGACGGCTATATCACCACGACTACCGACTGCGTGGTTTCGCCCGAGGTCGCGGCGGAGGTCCGCCGCGTGACATTGAACAATTCGGGGCGCCGTGCCTGCAATATCGAGCTCACCTCCTATATGGAGCTGGTGATGGCACCCGCCGCGGCGGATATTTCGCATCCGGCGTTCTCCAAGATGTTCATCGAAACGGAGTACCAAGCCGACAGCGGCGCTCTGATTGCGCGGCGCCGGCGGCGGGCCGAGACGGACCCGGAAATCTGGATGGCTCATCTTTCGGTCGTCGAGGGAGAGAGTACCGAGCCCGTGCAGATAGAAACCGACCGGATGCGCTTTCTCGGACGGGGAAATGACGCGACCTGCGCTGCAGCGATCATGGACGACCAGCCCTTGTCCAACTCTGCCGGAACGGTGCTCGACCCGATATTCGCCATACGGCGGCGGATAAGCCTGGACGCCGGGGGCACGGTGAGATGTGCGTTCTGGACGATGGTGGCGCGCAGCCGCGAGGAGCTTCTCGACCTTATCGACCGCCACAGATATCCCGCAGCTTTCGAGCGTGCCGCGATGCTTGCCTGGACGCATGCGCAAATCCAGCTTAGGCATCTTGGGATCAAGCCGGAGGAGGCACGGCTGTTTCAGCGCCTTGCCGGCCATCTGATCTATGCCAACCGATCAATGCGGCCCGCTCCCTCGCAGCTGCGCAAGGGTGTAACAAGCCAAGCGGCTTTATGGCCGGTGGGAATTTCAGGCGATGTGCCGATCGTGCTGGTGCGCATCGACGATGTCGAAGATCTCGATGTGGTGCGCCAGCTGCTGCGCGCGCATGATTACTGGCGCATGAAACAGTTCCCGGCCGACCTTGTGATCCTGAACGACCGCGCGTCGTCCTATATTCAAAGTCTTCAGGGAGCGGTGGAAACCCTGATCAGGACCAGCCGGTCGCACGCGGCCAGGGAAGGCAGCCTTGCCGGGGCGGTCCATTTCCTGCGAGCGGACCAGCTTTCCCAGGAAACGCTTTCGGCACTGCCCAGCCTCGCCCGGGTGACGCTTTCGGCACGCCGCGGCTCGCTGCAGGATCAGCTCAACCGCATTGTCGAGGCGGCGGTGCCTGCACCCGTGCGGCCGGAAAGGCGGAGCTGGAAAAGCACGGACAACAGCGCTCTCACGGGTGCGCTCGAGTTCTTCAACGGCTTCGGTGGGTTCGACAAGAATGGGACGGAGTATGTCACACTTCTAGACAAGGGCGAGATGACGCCGGCACCCTGGATCAATGTCGTGGCAAATCCGAATTTCGGATTCCAGGCGGCGGCCGAAGGCGGCGGCTACAGCTGGGCCGACAACAGCAGGGATTTTCAGCTGACGGCATGGGGAAATGATGCGGTCAGCAATCGGCCGGGAGAAGCCTTTTACGTGAAAGACGAAAACAGCGGCGCCCTGTTCGGCCCGACGATGCTGCCGGTCAAAGACGGCCAGGGCGCCTATATTTCCCGCAAGGGACACGGCTACAGCAGTTTCGAGCACAGCGCCTACCAGGTTGAAATGGTGCTCGAGCAATTCACGCCTCTGGATAATTCGATCAAGCTGGCGCGGCTGAAGCTGAAGAATCTGTCGCCGGCGAAGCGCAGGCTGTCGGCGACGGCTTATGTCGAATGGGTGCTCGGTTCGTCGCGGGCACAATCGGCACCCTATATGCTCACCGAAATTGACGCGGTCACGGGCGCCATGTTCATTCGCAACCCGTGGAATGTCCGCTATGGCGGACAGGTGGCGTTTGCCGATCTTGGCGGAGAGCAAACGCGGTGGACAGGAGATCGAGGAGAATTTCTCGGCCGCCATGGCACACTCGCCGCTCCCCTGGCAATGGTGCAAGACATCGAGCTGTCGAACACGACCGGTGCCGGTTACGATCCGTGCAGCGCGCTACAGGCGCAGGTGGAACTCCAGCCGCAGGAAGAGAAGTCGGTGCTGTTCCTGCTCGGCACCGCCAATGACGTGCAAACGGCGCGGACGCTGGTCATGCGCTATCGGCAGCTCGATTTCGACAAGGCTTTGCAAGAGGTGAAGACCTATTGGCGCGACGTGCTCGGTGCGGTGCAGGTCAAAACGCCCGACCGGTCGCTGGACATCATGCTCAACGGCTGGCTGCTTTATCAGGCGCTCGCCTGCCGCGTGTGGGCAAGGAGCGGCTTCTACCAGGCAAGCGGCGCCTTCGGGTTTCGCGATCAGCTGCAGGACAGCCTGGCTCTCTTGTGGACAAGGCCCGATATCACGCGCGCGCATCTGCTCCATGCCGCGGCGCGGCAGTTCCGAGAGGGAGACGTGCAGCATTGGTGGCTGCCGCGAACGGGACAGGGAATCCGCAGCCGGATTTCGGATGATGCCGTATGGCTCAGCTACTGCACGGCACGTTATATCGCCGTCACGGGCGACAGCGCGGTGTTGAAGGAACGGGTGCCGTTCCTCGAGGGCCGGATGCTGAGCCCGGACGAGCATGACGCGTTTTTCGAGCCCGAAGTGAGCGAGGAATCAGGCAGCCTCTATGAGCATTGCGTCCGGGGGCTCAAACACAGCCTGACAAAAGGCCCCCATGGGCTGCCGCTGTTCGGCACCGGCGACTGGAACGACGCTATGAACCGGGTCGGCTATCTCGGCAAAGGTGAAAGCGTGTGGCTGGGGTGGTTCATTCATGCAACGGTTACGGCATTTTTGCCGCATGTGGAGGC
>DATFOT010000124.1:0-4217 GCA_035265265.1 Aestuariivirgaceae bacterium
CGAAGCGAGTGACGTGAAAGTGACCTCCAAAAATCACCGGGGTGGAGCGCCCTCGCACCATCTCTACTAAACTAAACGTTGGCGCCACCGCGAGGTGCCGCTCCACCCCTCCTTCATCCCGGAAGCGCAAGCTGGCGGAAGCATTTTCTATTGATACGTCCTAACTACACGTCATTCGCGGGCTTGACCCGCGAATCTTCTGATGGAGATGGCCGTGTCAAGCACGGCCATGACGCTTTTTCATGCAGTGGAATTCTTTTCCTCTTGACAACATTCCTAATAGAGAGTAGTCATTCTTCACCCTGCTCCGTGAAGGAGGCGCTGTCCGGATGTCGCTTTTTGAGTGTGGAGAAGGGCCGGTGCCTGTAGGCAAGCTGTGGACTGGCTGCCGTTGACCAGGGGTTGAGTGCTAGGCCGGCGCGGCTTCGAAACATCCCGAAGCGAGTGACGTGAAAGTGACCTCCAAAAAACACCGGGGTGGAGCGCCCTCGCACCATCTCTACTAAACTAAACGTTGGCGCCACCGCGAGGTGCCGCTCCACCCCTCCTTCATCCCGGAAGCGCAAGCTGGCGGAAGGAATTTCTATTGCGGGAACGACTTTACTCCCTGAGCTCCGCCAGCACGGGGACGTGGTCGGAGGCCTTGTCGAGGCCGCGCACATATTTGTCGACGCGGGTCGAAACGAGGCGGTCGGCCGCCTGGGGCGAGAGCAGAATATGGTCGATCCTGATGCCGTCGTCCTTGCGCCAGGAGCCCGCCTGGTAATCCCAGAAGGTGTAAGGCCCCTTGCCGGGATTGGTGATCCGCACCGCATCGGTGAAGCCGGCGAAGGTCAGCTTGCGGAATTTCTCCCGCGTCTTGGGCTGGTAGAGCGCATCATTCACCCAGTGCGAGGGGTTCCGGGCATCATCGGGGGTAGGAATGACGTTGAAGTCGCCGGCAAGCACCAGCGGCTCTTCCAGCGTCATCAGGGATTGCGCATGGGCCTGAAGCCGGTCCATCCAGTTCAGCTTGTAGCCGAACTTGTCCGATTCCGGAGGATTGCCGTTGGGCAAATAGATCGCTGCCACCCTGACCATCGTCTTGCCCGCCGGCACGAGCGCTTCGAGATAGCGGGACTGCTGATCGGCATCGTCGCCCGGCAGGCGGCGCTTCACTTCCTCAAGCGGACGGCGCGAGAGAATAGCCACGCCGTTAAATCCCTTCTGGCCATGGGTTTCGACATTATACCCAAGCTCCTCGAGCGGCTGGCGGGGGAAGCCTTCGTCCTGCGATTTGATCTCCTGCAGGCAGCAGACGTCGGGGCGTGCATCCTTCAGCCATGACACCAGCGCCTCCAGGCGAGCCTTGATGCCGTTGATGTTGAAGGTCGCAATCAGCATGAAGGACAGGACGGGTGCTGGAGCTAGATGGAGAAGCTGGTACCGCAGCCGCAGGATGCGGTCGCCTGCGGGTTGCTGATCTTGAAGGATGCGCCGATCAGATCGTCGACGTAGTCGATCTCCGCCCCTTCCATATAGACGAGCGAGGTCTGGTCGACGACGACGGTGACACCGTTCTTTTCCACCGCCAGATCGTCATCGTTTCTTGAATCGTCCAGCGCAAAATCATATTGAAAGCCGGAGCAGCCGCCGCCCAGGACGGTTACGCGGAAGTGCCGCTTGCCGGGGTCGGCAGCGATAATCTGGCGGATCCGGTCGGCGGCGCGGTCGGTGAGCGTTATCGAGGTAGCCATAGGCCTTATGTCGTGGAGCGGGGATGCGTTGTCAACAGGGGCCCAGGCGGACGGTTACCTCAAGCCTTATGCGGCCAAATCCTCGGAAAGCCGCGGGCGGCTGGTGGCCGAGCCGGACAGCCCGCCGCGCTCCATGTTCGAGCGCGACCGCGACCGCATCATCCACAGCACCGCCTTCCGCCGGCTGAAGCACAAGACCCAGGTTTTCGTCTATCACGAGGGCGATCACTACCGCACCAGGCTGACCCATTCCATCGAGGTGGCGCAAATCAGCCGGGCCATTGCCCGAACACTCGGCCTCAACGAGGATCTGGCGGAAACGCTGGCGCTTGCGCACGACCTCGGCCACACGCCGTTCGGACACGCCGGCGAGAGCGAGCTCGATGCGCTGATGGACCGCTACGGCGGCTTCGACCATAATGCGCAAACGCTGCGCATCGTCACGCGGCTGGAACACCGCTATGCCGCTTTCGACGGCTTGAATCTCACCTGGGAATCGATCGAGGGATTGGTCAAGCACAACGGACCGCTCATCGGCCCAAGAGCCGTTTCGCGGGATGAACCGGTGCCGCAGCTGTTCTTCGAACTCGCGAAGGAACACAGCCTCGACCTTGCCGCTCATCCTTCGGCCGAGGCGCAGGTGGCAGCGCTTTCCGACGACATCGCCTATAATGCGCATGATATCGACGATGGCCTGCGCGCGGGGCTGTTCGGCGTCATCGATCTCGGCGATGTGCCGCTGGCGAGCAAGGCGCTGCAGGAGGTCCTGAGCCTCTATCCCGACCTGGAGCGCCCGCGCCTGATCCACGAGACGGTGCGCCGGGTGATATCGTGGATGATCACCGATCTCGTCAGCGAGAGCGAGCGGCGCGTCGCACGGCACGGGCCTAGGTCGGCCGACGATATCCGCGCGCTCGCTGAGCCGGTCATCGGCTTCTCGGAGCAGCTGAGGGAGCAGAACCGCGCGCTGCAGCAGTTTCTCTCGCAGCACATGTATCGCCATCAGAAGGTGCAGGCGATCATGCTGCGGGCACGGCGCATCATGCGCGATCTCTACACAGCCTATTGCGAGGATGCGAGCCTGCTGCCGCCGGACTGGCAGGGGGCGGAACTGGAGGACGAAGACCGCCGGGCGCGCAAAGTGTGCGATTTCATCGCCGGCATGACAGACCGTTACGCGATGGAGCAGCATCACCGGCTGTTCGACATCGATCCGCTGTTCCGGTGAGGAGGGACCCATGATCTTCGAAATATGCGTCGATGCGGTGGCGGGTGTCCGCGCAGCGAAGGCCGCGGGGGCGCAGCGGGTCGAGCTTTGCGGCGACCTCATCGAGGGGGGCACGACGCCGAGCCGCGGCATGGTGCGCCGGGCGCGGACCATCACCGGCATCGGGCTTCACGTGATGATCAGGCCGCGCGGCGGCGACTTTCTTTTCGACGATGACGAATTTGCGATCATGGAGGCCGATATCGAGACGGCCAAGGCCGAAGGTGCGGATGGGGTGGTGATCGGCCTCCTCACGGAAGCCGGGACAATCGATGAGGAGCGGGCGCGGGTGCTGATCGCGCGTGCGCGGCCCCTCTCGGTGACCTTTCACCGGGCGTTCGACATGACGCCCGACCCGTTCGCGGCGCTGGAGACGCTGGTTACGCTCGGGGTGGACCGCGTGCTCACCTCGGGCCAGGAGGCAACCGTGCTCGAAGGGCTGCCGCTTATCGCGGAGCTTGTCCGGAAGGCTGGCCGGCACATCATCGTCATGCCGGGCGGCGGGATCACGGAGCGCAATGCGGCGCGGATCGTTGCCGCCGCGAGCCCGCGGGAAATGCACTTCGCCGCGCTGCAACCGGCGGCCAGCAGCATGAAGTTTCGCCGGGGCCATGTGTTCATGGGAGGCGAATTGCGCCCGCCGGAATATGATCGGCTGACGACTTCGGCTGATACCATTCGCTCGGTGATGGCGAAGGCTTCGGGGTAACGGGGTTTTTTCAGCTTTCAATGAAAGCAAGAGGAGCAAGCATGGCAATCGCAGAAGATCTCGCTACAACCGAAACCGCCACCGCATTGGCAGCAAAAATCCTCCGAAAGGAGATATCGCCGAGCGAGGCCGTGGATGCCGCCATCGCCCGGATCGAAACGCATAACCGGAAGATCAATGCCCTGACGATCTTCGGGTTCGACGACGCGCGGAAGGCAGCAAAGGCGGCGACGGCGGCGATCATGCGCGGCGACAAGGTCGGGCCCCTGCATGGCGTGCCGATCGCGATCAAGGACAATTTCGACTACAAGCCGGGCTGGGTCACGACATTCGGCGGTGTCCGCGCGCTGAAGGATTATGTCGCCAACACCTACTGCCTGTTCGCCGAGCGCATGGAGAAGGCCGGGGCGATCATCGTCGGAAAGACGAACAGCCCGGTGTTCGGTTTCCGCGGCACTTGCGACAATTATCTGTTCGGACCATCCAAAAACCCATTCGACCCGAC
>DATFOT010000125.1:0-3364 GCA_035265265.1 Aestuariivirgaceae bacterium
GCAGAGCTGCCGCGTTGACAAGTTCCAGCTCGATATGACTTTCACGATAAGACTTCCGCAGCTGAAGGACGCCTCTTCTCTCAATGCCTCAAGTCGCGCGAGTTTCGATCGGTTTTACGAATTCGCCAAGAGGCACGAGGAAGGCCATCGGTCGATCTGGCTCGCTTGCGCAGAAGAAGCTGAGGCGCTTGCGGTAGAAGTCACCGCCAAGACCTGCGGTGAAGCGGAAACGAAGGCCTTGACGATTGTCGATGAGGTGGCCAAGCGCTGTGATCTGAAACATGCCGCGTTCGACACCGGCGAAAAGTCCAAGCTGTTCAATCACCCCTTCATCAAGCAGGTGATCGTCAAGCAGCACCCGCTCCTGGAGCCGTTGAAGCAAACGGTAGAATCGCCGAAAGCCCTTACGAACTGACCTCGCCAAGCGCCGCTCGGATGAGCTCGCCGCGGTTGACGAAAAACTCTTCCACCCCACCAAGGAACTGGGCGCATTCCGCCTCGCTGGTCATGAGCGACAGATTGGCCGTGAGCCGCCGCGAGATGTAAATGCCGCCCGCCAGCATGTCGAAATGGAACAGCTTTTTCAATGCCGCCATCTGCGGTTCCCTGCCCCGCTCGCCCTCTCTGATATCCTCCACGTTATTGAGAGGGCCGCGATGAAAGTGAATGCCGAAGATCGAGCCAGTACCGGTTGCTTGGACCGGCAACCGGTGAGTATCGGCAAGGCCATTGAGCGCCTCGCGTAACCCATCGCCGCGTCCATTCATGGCGGCGAGCGCTTCCTCGCTCAGAAGCCTTTCCATGACCCGGCAGCCGGCGGTCATAGCGATAACATTGTTGTTGAATGTGCCGCCGTGCTGCAGCGCATTAGGTTGCGAAGGATCGAATCCATCCATGATGGCGCGGCGCCCGCCGAAGGCCCCGAAAGTAATACCGCCGCCGAGGTACTTTCCGAGCGTCACCATATCTGGCGCGATGCCGTGTTTGCGCTGAAGTCCTCCGCTGTGCACGCGCGAAGTCATTACTTCATCAAAGATCAGTGTCGCTCCATGACGTGAGCTTGCGTCTCGAATGGCGTGCAGGAATTCACCCGTAGCCGGCAGCGCGCCTGCCGACCCCTGCATTGGCTCGATGAGAACGGCGGCGAGCCGCTCGCTGTTGACTTTAATATCGGCCACAGCCTTAGCCGCATCATTGTATCGCGACATGACGACCGGTATCGGCATGTTGAGGGGTGATGCGCCCTGGTTGAAGGTAAAGAGGCTGCCATGATAGGCGCCCTCGAACACCATCACCGCATCCTTGCCGCTAGCTGCGCGCGCGGCCGACATCGCCAGCAGATTGGCTTCGGTTCCTGAATTGCAGAAACGAAGAAGCTCCATCGCCGGAAAGCGATCGCGGATGGCGGCGGAAAGCTTGACCTCGCCCTCCGATGGCGCGCCGAGATTGATACCCGAGGCAATTGCTTCGCCGATGGCTTCGGCAACCACAGGATGGGAGTGCCCGAACAGCCCGGCCGTATACTCATTGACGAAATCAACATACTCATGCCCATCGGCATCGGTAAGTTTGCTGCCCTTGCCGCTCGCCATGTAGAGCGGAAAGGGCGAAAAAAATACCGTCGTACGGGTGTTGCCCCCTGGCAAATTCGCTGAAGCCGTCCGTTGCAGGCGCGCACTGCCGGGATTGGCAGCGACATAGCGCTCCTCGGCTTCGGCGAGCGCAGAGTGAAGCGACTGGTTGGCACGCCTGCGTGTGGTGTCCTGTAGATTCAAGCCGTTCTCCGGACCAAAACGCCCCGGCACCCGCTCTAGCACGTCCTCTCGACCCTGCCTATGTCCATGGAACATCGCTCCTTGTGGTCAGTTTTCTCTTCGCACGATTTGCCAGGAGGAGCTCATGAGCAGCGCCCAAAAGACCACCGATCACGATGAAATTCGCCGCTGGACGGAAACGCGGGGCGGGCACCCTGCCAAGGTCCAGGGGCATGGGAAACAACGCAGCGGAGGCATTCTTAGAATCGATTTCGACGAGCCCGGCGGCAATGACGATGTCGGGCTGGAGCGGATCAGCTGGGAAGAGTTTTTCGACACCTTCGATTCGAGTGAGCTTGCATTCCTCCATCAGGACAAGACGGCTGAAGGCAAGCCGAGCCGCTTCAACAAATTCGTCAGCCGAACTGGCGACGACTGATTGGAGAAATCGCCGGCGTTCCCCGAGCGTCGGCCACCGATCAGGAAACTCGCAATCCCTCCTCGGCATTCGCCGAAACGATCGGCTCCCCTGGCCGGAGCAGCAGCATCGCAGCGCGATAACCGTTGAGTGTGCCGACGTCGAGATAGGAGGTGCCGGCACGAACCCCCAGGGCACTGCCCCCCGCCGCCAGCCAGGCATTGATTAATGTTCCGACATATTCATCCGGTTGCGGCCGGCTCCGCCAGAAACCGTGAAGCTCGTGAAGGGTCCTCCCCGGCATTTTGAAGGCACCCCAGATCCAGCTGCACACGGCATCTGGGTTTTTTACTTGAATTTCGACCACCTCGCCCCTCTCGTCCGTCACGACCGCATCGAAGTGCCGCGGTTCCTGAACTGGAAAAAGCAGGAACGACAGCCGCTCGTCGGGAAGTGCGCACAATCCGTCTTCGGGGAACCAGATCGTGTCCGGCAGCCCAACGAGCACCGGCTCGTCCTTGGGAACAATCGCACATGCGCGGAAAATTGCATCGCATAGGCCGACCGGTCTTGGCTGGACGACATAAGCGATCTCCGCCACCGGCGCGGCACGGCTCGCGTAATACTCCAATATGTCCGACTTTCCGGGCGAAATGACGAAGCAGATTTTCTGCGCACCCGCCCGCATCATCCGCTCCACCAGATATTCGCTGACCGCTTTCGGTCGGTCGGCTGTGGCCTCGGATCTTCCGCCGACCGGCAGCAACTCCTTGGAGAAAGCCAGGGGTTGAATTCGTGTCCCGTTGCCCGCAGCCGGAATAATCCCCCACATGTTTATTCTCCTGCCGCCGTGGCTTCGCTGCCAACATCCGCAGCCGTCACGACAGACAGCCTTTGGGGAAGATCCCGCAGCAGAGCGATGAGTTGTCGTGCCCTGTGCTCGGATGTGTGCTCTGCCAATACTCTGGCACGAGCCGCGACCCCCACCCGCCGGAGCGACTCGGAATCGAGATCGAGCGTGGTCAGTGCATCTGCGCTGCTGTGCGCAATGAGGATTTCCTTTCCTGGCTCGAAAAAGCTGTCCAGCCCCGGCCACCAGTCGCTGAGCACTGGAACGCCGCACGCCGCTGCTTCGAAAAACCGGCCCGCCGGACAGAAACCCATCGCCGCCATGTCACGGCGGGTGATGTTC
>DATFOT010000126.1:0-2627 GCA_035265265.1 Aestuariivirgaceae bacterium
TCTACAATTTGTTTATGAAGAAAGGCTCCGCGACGGACCGCAAGGACGCAATTGCTTCCCCGACCGCTGCGCCGGAGATGGCACCCGTTCCGCCGATCCTGCCGATCAAGCGCGAGTGGCGCCAATCCGTGCTCGAGGCCATCGGTGAGCAGGAACCTGCGCTCATGAACGGCAATGATGGAGGGGGCGGTCCGGCGCGGCTCGGAATTTAGCTCCGGCAGATATCCTCGGCCCACGCCGCTATGCTGTCCGCTATCCGGTCGCGGATATCCGCATCATTGCCACCGCTGCGGGCCGGCACGTGAAAGGAATGATCGGCCTCGGGAAATACTTGCAGAACCGCACTTTGGCCGAGCCGCTTCACCAAAGGCCTTAACAGGCTGAGATCGGCCAGCTGATCGCGTGAGCCTTGGAGAAACAGCATCGGCAACTCGATGCTGAAGAGATGCTGGCCGCGCTGCTCGGAAGGTTTTCCTGCCGGATGAAGCGGGAAACCGAGGAACACCAGGCCCCTGACGCCCGGCAGCGGAGCCTCGGCTTGGGCCTGCGACGTCATCCGTCCGCCGAAGGATTTCCCGCCAGCGATAAGGGCAATCCCGGCAAGCTCACCTGCCTTGGCAACCGCGGCACGAACGGTCGCCTGCGCCAGCGCAGGCGCATCCGGCCGCCTGCTGCCGAGCTCCATAAAGGGAAATTGATAGCGCAGGCTGGCAATGCCGCGGTCAGCAAGCCCGCCGGCCATCGCCTCCATGAAGGGATGCGTCATCCCCGCACCCGCGCCATGGGCCATCACATAACAGGCCCGCGCGCCAGGCGGCGCCGCCATGAGGCCCGATACTTTCACCTCGTCTTTTACTGCAATCGTTACTTGATCTGCATGATGCCTTGTCATAAGCCTGGAACCAGCCCCCTCAGCGAATGCCTCGCCAATGTCCTCCGACATAGAACTCTTCAGTGCCCGTGTGTGTCCTTATGCCCATCGAACCCGGCTCGTGCTGCGCGAGAAGAATATCGCCTTCGACTACGCCGAGGTTGATCTGCAAAACAAGCCCGCCCGCTTCCTTGCGGTGTCGCCCTATGGAAAGGTGCCTGCTCTCGTGCATGATGGCGCCACGATCTATGAGAGTGCAATAATCAACGAATATCTCGACGAGACTTTCGAACAGCCTCGGCTCATGCCGCAATCACCGGTTCCTCGCGCCAAGCTTCGCATCTGGATCGACTATTGCGACGACTATTTCATAACCGACCATTATGCGCTTCTGAAAAACCTCGATGCCGGCCAGCACGGCGCATTGCTGCAGAAAGCGGAAAGCAATCTGCGCTTCCTCGAGAAGGAAGGCCTGGCGAAGCTCAGCAAGGCCGGCCCCTACTGGTTCGGCTCCGAACCGACGCTGCTGGATTTCGCCTGGTACCCGTTCTTCGAGCGTCTGCCCGCATGGACGCATTATCGTGGGCTCGATTTTCCTGAGGATTGCGTGCGGCTGAAACGCTGGGCTGATGCGATGTCGCGTCGCGAGTCGGTGCGCGAGATTGCCAATGACGCGGCCTATTACGTACAGCGCTACACGCATTATGCGAAATCAGTTCTTCCTACGGTCGCGTCGCGCCTTCACTAATCCTCCAGCCCGACGGTTAGATTGTGAACGGCGGCAATCTCGCGATTGACCCGCCCTTGAGCGCGGATTGATGGGCGCAGAGGCCCACGCATGTCCAGTTCGCCGATTGCTTCGCATCGGGAAAGGGTGCGCGGGCCTCGACCACCGACATCAGAAATTCATGGGCGAGATGCGGATGTGACCCGCCATGGCCCGCGCCTTGGGTGAAGCTCAGATGGGTTTTCTTGCCCAGATCGTAGACCCCCTTGGTGGTAAAGGGCCGAATGCTCCTGGGCAGGCGTTTCGCGTAATCGGGTGCCTGTACCGCCTGCGGGATTTTTGCCTCCGGGCGTTTTGCCTTGTGCAAGATGAGCGGCTCATGCTCGACCAGCGGCCATTCCACTGATGCCTTGCTGCCGTAGACATCGATGCTTTCCCGATATTGTCGCGCCGTATCGAAGAGGCTGCGAATGATCCGGCCGCCCACATCGCTGTCCTTGAATTTGATATGCGCGGTTTCGATCGCGAAGGGACTGCCGTATTTGTCGATCATCTCCTTGCGAATGGTGCCGCTGCCGAAGCAGCTCACATATTCGGCTGCTTTGCCGATCAGGCCGGCGACCGGCCCCACGCAATGCGTCGCATACCACATCGGCGGCAGCCCCGGCCAGTAGTTGGGCCACCCGTCCATGTCCTGCTGATGGCTTGCTTGAACGAATTGCAGCCTGCCGAGCTTGCCCGTGTCGAGCAGCTCTTTCATGAAGAGGTACTCCCGTGAATACACCACGGTTTCCATCATCATGTATGTCCTGCCGGTCGACTTCGCCAGCGCGACGATTTTTCTGCAGTCCTCGATGCTGGTGGCCATGGGCACCGTGCATGCAACATGCTTGCCGGCCTTAAGCGCCTTGATCGATTGCGGCCCATGCTCGGGGATAGGCGTGTTGATGTGAACGGCCTCGATATCGGGGTCCTTGAGCAACTCGTCATAGCTGCTGTAACGCTTGTCGATATTGAAAGCGTCGCCGA
>DATFOT010000127.1:0-12677 GCA_035265265.1 Aestuariivirgaceae bacterium
GGTGAGGGTGATCACGGACGACGCGGGGACTGCGACCCTAAGCCTCGGCTATGACGGCGACTGGGGATCGACCCGTGTCAGCGGCCAGGATTATGCCGCAAGCTACGGGACCGTGGCGAGCTTATACCGCTACAAGGGCCAGGAGCAGGAGATATTTCCGCTGGGCACGCTGAATATTGAAGATAGTGCCCTTGCCGCATGGCTCGATGAACTTCAGCTCTATCACTTTCCGCTCCGCGATTATGCTTCGGGCCTTGCCGCATTCCTGCAAACCGATCCGATTCCTTCTGAAGATTCGCTTTATGCGGCATTCGGCGCGAATCCGGCAAACTTCGGTGATGACAATGGGGCGATGCTCGAGGAGGGCGCGGATGACAGCGAGCGCATAGAACAGCTGCTCGATCAGCTTCTGCAGGATCCCCAGGCCAGGTTCGAGGATCGGGACCGCGCTCTGCTCCGACGTAGGCTGTCCACTGTCGAGAGGGGCGTTCAAAACCTGGTCAGCCAATCGGAAGCGCTCATGCACCGAATTACAGATATCCGGCAGCAGGTGCAGCAAACCGAAGCAGTACTGCAAACAGCTCGCGAGCAGCAGATTAGCTACCACGCGATAAACCTGTTCAGCCAACACATCCGAGAGGGGCGCGCCCAAAGAATCCGGCAGGGGGAACGGAATCAGTATATTGCCGTCATCCGTCACACCGCCGAGGACCTTTCGAATCGCCGCATGAGTGCCTTGGAAAGACGATTAAGCGATAGATATTTCCAGCTGCTGCGATCGGAAGATTCTCTGCAAGGCGAACTGCAGATGGTCGATGCGGAGCGGCAAGGCCTCGAGGGCTGGCTGGACATTTATCAGGTTGTCATTGAGCGCATGTGGGATCCCGATGAAACTCCCAGCGAGGCAGAAGATGATGATGATGACTATGATGTTGACGAGGATATCGACGTACATTCGCGCAGCAGCTCTGCGTCAGAATCCGATGACGACGCGGGGTCGGCAGGGCGTCAAATCGAGCCGAACGAGCATGGGGGTGAGGAACAACGCCGGTCCAATAGTCGCAACGCAGACGGCCAGGATGATGAGAAGGCCGAGTAGAACCCAAGGGGAATACCGAATGGCCAGAAACCCTTCCACTCGGTGGACCGATCGGGCATAGTGATGTTCCACATGAAATCCCGTGCCCTCGCCCTAATCGTACTTGTAGCCAGCCTGCTGCTGCCGGGCTCTATCCACGAATTGGCTGCGGGAACGCCCAGCATCGAGGTCTTGACCCAAGCCTGGCGAGTTTGCCTGCGACGGGAAGCCGATATTGCGGGCACGGCTCCCTATGCAACGGAGCGGGTCGTCGACATCACATTTGAAAAGTGCGTGCCGCTGGAATCCGAGCTTATACAGGCACATGAGCGCAGGGCCCAGGGAATGGTCAGCCCCGATTATCTGCTGCGCGAGCTCAGAAGCGGAGCCCGCAGCCTGGTTGTCAACACCGTGGAAAGCAGCCGCGCGCGAAGAGCCGAATAGCCGGCCGTTATCGAGCAAGACTTGCACGGCCGCTTCGATCGTCCTACCTGAGGCTTACAACAAAGCAGGAAGGCGAAACGGTGCACGAGCGCCAGGCTCCCCCCCAACCTCAGGGCAAAGACGGCACAAGTTCCGAACAGACGGTCATCGACCCCGTATGCGGCATGACGGTCGATCCGCATCAGACGAAACACCGGGCACAATATGGGGGCAGGACATATTATTTCTGCTCCGAGCGATGCCGCAACAAATTTTCAGCAGCGCCTGAGCGATATCTCGGAGCCGGCTCGAACGAGCGCGCGCCGACGCCCGTTCCGGAGGGCACCATCTATACCTGTCCCATGCACCCGGAGATCAGGCAAATCGGACCTGGTTCATGTCCGATCTGCGGCATGGCGCTGGAGCCTCTCCTGGCAACTGCCGAAACCGGGCCCAATCCGGAACTGGCGGATATGACGCGGCGGCTCTGGATTGGCCTTGTGCTGACCGTTCCCGTCGCGCTGCTCGAGATGGGGCGGCATGTTCTTGGCCTCGAACATATCATCCAGCAGCAAAGCTCAAACTGGCTCCAGCTCGTGCTGGCAACCCCGGTGGTGCTGTGGTGCGGCTGGCCGCTGCTGCTGCGGGGCTGGCAATCTGTGGCAAGGCGCCAGCTCAACATGTTCACGCTAATTGCCATCGGCATCGGGGTGGCGTGGCTCTACAGCATGGCCGGGACAATCAGGCCGGATATTTTTCCCAGCGACTTACGCGCGCATGACGGGGGCGTGGCGGTTTATTTCGAGGCAGCTGCGGTGATTACCGTTCTCGTGCTCCTGGGGCAGGTTCTGGAGCTGAGAGCGCGCGAGCGAACATCAGGAGCCATCCGGGCCCTGCTCGATCTCGCGCCCAAAACCGCACGGAGGCTCAGGACCGATGGAGCGGACGAGGAGGTGACGCTCGACCAGATTGTCATCGGTGACCGAATACGGGTTCGGCCCGGGGAGAAAATTCCGGTCGACGGCGAAGTTACAGACGGCCGCGCCTCCGTGGATGAATCGATGGTTACCGGGGAATCGATGCCGGTGAGCAAGGAGCCCGGCTCGAAGGCCATTACAGGGACGGTGAACGGTTCCGGCAGCTTCATCATGCGGGCAGAAAAAGTCGGGCGAGACACAATGCTCGCCCGTATCGTGCAAATGGTCGCCGATGCCCAGCGCAGCCGCGCGCCGATCCAGCGTCTGGCGGATCTCGTCTCCGGCTGGTTCGTGCCGGCGGTCATTGTCGTCGCCGTCCTTACCTTCGTCGCATGGGCGATATGGGGACCGGAGCCGCGAATGAGCTATGCGCTGGTGAATGCAGTTGCCGTGCTCATCATCGCCTGCCCCTGTGCGCTGGGTCTGGCAACGCCCATGGCCATCATGGTCGGGATCGGGCGCGGCGCGCAAGCAGGAGTGCTGGTTAAGAATGCCGAGGCGATCGAGAGAATGGAGAAAATCGACACTCTCGTCGTCGACAAGACCGGAACCCTGACTGAGGGGAAGCCCGCGGTCGTTGCCATCATTCCTAGCGAAGGAGTAAGCGAGGACGATTGTCTCAGGCTTGCAGCCAGCGTCGAACAGGCAAGCGAACATCCGCTGGGGGCAGCCATCGTCGCAGCAGCACAGAGCCGAAAACTGGCGCTCGCCGAGGTGAAGAATTTCGATTCACCCACGGGCAAGGGCGCTGTCGGCAGTGTCGAGGGCAGAATGGTGGTGGTGGGCAATGGCAAATACCTCCATGAGCTCGGCATCGATACCGATCCCCTGGCACCCCGGGCGGAAGAGCTGCGGCAGGACGGAGCAACAGCAATATTTCTTGCCGCAGACGGGAAACTGCAAGGCTTGATGGGTATCGCCGATCCGATCAAGCCAAACGCGCCCGAAGCTCTGGCCCGTCTTCGAGCCGAGGGGATACGAATCGTGATGCTGACCGGGGATAATTGGACCACGGCGCGGGCGATTGCCCGTCGCCTCCACATTGATGATGTCGAGGCCGAGATCCTGCCCGATCAGAAAGCGAGAATAGTCGAGAAGCACCGATCCGCAGGACGGGTGGTGGCGATGGCCGGTGACGGCGTCAATGACGCGCCGGCGCTGGCGGCTGCCGATGTGGGCATCGCCATGGGCACGGGAACTGACGTTGCCATCGAGAGCGCCGGCATTACCCTGCTAAAGGGCGACCTGACCGGAATCGCGCGGGCACGAAAGCTATCGAGAGCGACGATGAATAACATCCGCCAAAATTTGTTCTTCGCCTTCGTTTATAATGCTGCGGGCGTGCCGCTGGCAGCAGGGGTGCTTTATCCCGCCTTCGGCATTTTGTTGTCGCCGGAAATTGCCGCGGCGGCAATGGCGCTGAGCTCGGTCAGCGTGATCGGCAATTCCCTCCGCTTGCGCAGCGCCACTCTTTAAGTTTTATGTTTTGTTCTTTGCCTTGGCTGCGGCCGGCGCCATGGCGCAAAGCATCTCGAACATGAAATTCGCTGCCGTTACGCATGTGATGCCGGTCGGATCATAGCAGGGCGCCACTTCGCAGATGTCGGCGCCCACCAGGTTTTTCCCAGTGAGGGAGCGCAAGATCACCTGGATGTCGCGCGGCGTGAGTCCGCCGATCTCCGGAACCGCGGTGCCCGGCGCAAAGGCAGGGTCGACGCCGTCGATATCCAGCGTCACATAGGTGGGTCCGTCACCGAGAACCCGGCTGACGATTTCAATGGCGTTGCCGCGTCCCATATCCTCAAATTCGTCATAGGTGATGATCGTGTAGCCGATATCCTGGCCGAATTTGATGTCATCGTCGCTGAAGCGGCTGCCACGCAGGCCTATCTGCACGACTCGCCTTGGGTCGATGAGCCGCTCCTCATGGCCGCGACGCATGAAGGTGGCGTGGTTCACCTTGGTTCCGCACAGAGTGTCCAGAGTGTCGGCATGGGAATCGATCTGCAAAATGCCGACTGGCCCGTCATTTGCCAAGGCACGCAGAATGGGAAGCGGGATGGTATGGTCGCCGCCCATGGCGATCGGCCGAATGCCGGCGGCTTTTACCTGTTCGAAAAATGCCTGGATCAGGGCGAGAGAGGCATCCTTGTCGAGCGGATTGGTCGGCGCATCCCCAATATCGGCGACGTTGCAGAGATCATAAGGCTTAACCCCGGTCACCGGATGCTGGCGGCGGATCAGCCTGGAAGCTTCGCGCACGCCGGCCGGTCCATCACGCGGACCGGAGCGAAAATTCACCCCCAAGTCAAACGGTACTCCGCACAGGCCGATGTGGATTTGCTCGCTAATATCGTGGCGGCGTGTTCTCAGGAATGTTGCAATATCGGCATAGCGCGGCGTTATGCTTGCATCCACGGGCTGAAAGTTGGTCGTCATGATTACTATTTTTCCTTCTTTTATGCCCAAGCTCGGCGGTTATGATCTTGGAGTAGAGTTCGCTCCTGATTCAACGGGCCTCGTGATCACCTGTTGAAGAATCACACAAACGTTTGCTCCTTGACGGGAGAACGCCAATTATCAGATAATATGACAATGTGAAGAGCGTGAAGGAGAGGGTAGGAGATGAAACATCACAGAATTATTGCAGCGGCCGTTGCGGGGCTGGCGATGTTCGTGAGCGCGGCCCCCGCCATGGCGGACCGGCTTCAGGACATACTGAGCCGCGGAAAGCTGATCGTCGGCACGGGCGTGGGTAACCCGCCGTGGCACTTCAAGGACGAGCAGGGCAACATGGCCGGGTTCGACGTCGACATAGCTAAAATCATCGCCAAAGGACTGTTCGGCGACGACACCAAGATCGAATTCGTGACCCAGGCGTCGGATGCGCGTGTTCCCAATATTGTGACCGACAAGGTCGACGTGACCTGCCAGTTCATGACTGTCACCGCCGAACGCGCTCAGCAGGTGAATTTCACCATCCCCTATTATCGGGAAGGTGTCGGCTTGCTGCTCGCCGCGGGCGGCAAGCACAAGAGTTATGACGAACTAAAGTCGGCCGGCAGCGGGGTCACCGTGTCGGTGCTGCAGAACGTCTATGCGGAAGAAATGGTTCACAAAGCGCTGCCGCAGGCGAAAGTCGATCAATATGAGAGCGTCGATCTGATTTATCAGGCGCTCAATTCGGGAAGGGCCGATGCAGCGGCGACCGACGTATCTTCGCTGCGATGGTTCATGAAGCAAAATCCGGACAAATATCTGGACGCCGGTCATGGATGGGAACCGCAGACTTATTCCTGTGCCGTCAAGCGCGGCGATCCCGATTTTCTGCAGTTCGTCAACACGACCTTGCGGGAAGCGATGTCGGGCGTTGAATTTGCCACTTACAGGGGCTCATTCGAGCGTTGGTTCGGTGTGACGCCTCCGGAACCGCAAATCGGGTTCCCAAGCGAGCTGAGATAGACCAGGATAAAGCGCGAGCGCCGTGGATTATTATTTCCGCTTCGGAGTCATCTGGGCGAATTTCGACAAGCTTTTGTTTGGACTTGCCCTCGGCTTGGCGCTCGCGTTCATCGCAATTCTTGCCGGTATCGCGATCGGCCTGGTGTGCGCCTTCGCTTCCACCAGCCGCAACCGGCTGATCAGATCCGCCGTCGGCGTTTATGTCTCAGTGATCCGCAACACGCCGATCCTGGTAATCGTGCTCCTGGTCTTTTTTGCGTTACCGCAACTCGGCGTGAGGTTCGATAAATATCAGAGCTTCGCTGCCTCATTGGCAGTTTATGCGGGGGCGTATCTGACGGAGGTGTTTCGCGCCGGCCTTAATGGCGTGCCGCTGGGCGTGGTCGACGCGGGACGGGCCATCGGGCTTACGGGTTTCCAGGTTGCCGCATATGTCACTTTTCCGATCATGATGCGCAATTCCCTGCCGGCGATGGGAACGACGTTCATATCGCTCTTCAAGGACACGTCCATCGCAACGCTGATTGCGGTTCCCGAACTTACCTTCCAGGCGCGGAAGATCAATGTCGAGACATTTCGGGTCGTTGAAGCATGGCTTGCCGCATCCGCGCTATACGTCGCCACCTGCTTGATCATCGCGGCGGGCCTGAGGCGCATCGAGCGCCGCTATTCAATTATGTGACCGCAGCCCATGGAAGATTTTCTCCACGAACTCTGGGTTGCCCGCTACGTGCTGCTCGGCGGCCTGAAAATGACGATCCTCATTTCGGCGGCTTCCATCCTGGCAGGCTCGCTGCTGGGTTTAATGACGGGGGTGTCGCTTGCCTATGGCCCCCGTCCACTCGCCTGGCTGATGCGAGGCTATGTCGATGTCGTGCGCGGGACGCCGGTGCTCGTGCTGGTTCTTGCCTCCTTTTATGTGCTGGCCGTGGTGGGCATTCATTTTACAGCCGTACAATCGGGAATTTTCGCCCTGTCGATATTCTGCGGCGCACATATGGGCGAGATCGTCCGCGGCGCCCTGCAAGCGATCCCTAAGACACAGATCGAGGCAGGGCGCAGCATCGGGCTGACCTTCCCCCGGATATTGGCCTATGTGCTGCTGCCCCAGGCACTGCGGCAAATTCTTCCGGTATGGATCAACACCGGAGCGGAGCTCGTCAAGGCGTCGACACTCCTGTCGGTGATAGGCGTCGGCGAACTCCTTCTGGCGACGCAGGAAATCGTCGGCCGGAATTTCGAGACGCTGCAGTTCTATACACTGGCGGGGCTGCTCTATTATTGCGTGAACTTCTCGATAGAAAGAGCTGGCAAAATGGCCGAGACCAGGCTGAAGGGGCGATGACAGGCAAGCGGGCACTGCTTTCCATACGCGGCCTCGGCAAGCAATTCGGATCCACCAAAGTGCTCAACGAGGTGAGCCTGGATGTGGCGGAAAGCGACGTGGTGTCGATCATTGGCGCGAGCGGATCGGGGAAGACCACGCTGCTGCGGTGCGTCAATCTACTTGAAACCTTCGAGGAAGGGGAAATCGTCCTCGACGGGCAGCCGATCGGATACAAAATGGTGAACGGGCGGCGCCACCGGCTGCCGGAGCGCGAGCTGGCTCGACAGCGGGCGATGACGGGGATGGTGTTCCAGTCGTTCAATCTGTTTCCGCATCTGACGGCGCTCGGAAATGTGATGCTTGGCCTTACCAAGGTGCGGCGCCTGCCGAAACCCGAGGCTAAGGAACTGGCGCTGTCGTGGCTCGGCCGCGTGGGGCTCAAGGAAAGGCCGCTGCACTATCCCTCGCAGCTATCGGGCGGTCAACAGCAGCGAGTCGCTATCGCCCGCGCGCTTGCGATGGATCCAAAACTCGTGCTCCTGGACGAAGTGACCTCGGCGCTCGATCCGGAACTTGTTCAGGAGGTGCTGCAGACGATCACGAAACTGGCGGAGGAGGGAATAACGCTGCTGATCGTGACCCACGAGATGGCATTTGCGAAACGGGTTTCCACCCGCGTCGTTTTCATGGATCATGGCAGGATTGCCGAGAGCGGGCCGCCCAAACAGATTTTTGCGAAACCGGCGACACCGCGGCTCAGGCAGTTCCTGCGCAATGCGCATGTGTGAAAGGAGCGGTGACTGATGATCGCGGCCTTCTTCGCATTCCTGCATCACCTTGCGGCGTTTGCCCTCGTGTCGGCTATTGCAGCCGAATTTCTGATGATAAGGGAAGAGCTCACCCTGCGCAGCGCGCGGAGGATGCTGTTCGCCGACATGATCATAGGGATTGCGGCTGCCACAGTGCTGGCCGCAGGACTGCTCAGGGTGTTCTTTTTCGAAAAAGGCAGCAATTACTATGCGCACAATGCCTTCTTCATCGCCAAAATATCGCTTTTCGTCGTGATCGCCCTCCTGTCGATCTATCCGACGCGCGAATTCCTTTCATGGCGAAAGGGTTTGAACGACGGCAGGCTTCCGGCCACTGCGCCCAGCAAGCTTCAGTCGATCCGCAGCGTCATTCACCTCGAGCTTGCCGGGATCGGGCTCATACTTCTCTGCGCCGCGCTCATGGCGAAAGGTATCGGGTCGTTCTAATCCGCTAACCTGCGGCCTTTCGTTGGGATTTCACGTGGTCGATATAGCCGCGCACGTCAGCTGCAGGTTCGGCATAGGCCTTGCCCAGAGCTTTCTCCATCGCGGAGAGATAATCACGCGTCCATTCGGGAAATGGATAATCGATCGCGGATAGGAACTCCAGGGTCGCCGCAAGCCTGATGTCGGCAATAGAGGGCGAATTACCCCCGATGAAGGGCTTATCGGCGAGGAAAAAGGTCTTGAACACCTCCAAAGGCTCGGCAATGGCCGCAACGGCTGATTTGCGGGCTTCTTCTTTCGTGATTTCGGGAGCATCGCTCGCGCCGACTTCGCCCGGATACTGCGGGAAACCGAGCGCCGGATAGGTCGCTCGCGCGACGAGCGGATAGAGCGTGCCGATCAGATAAAACATCGCGCTGTCGACCATGGCACGCCGCGCCGGATCGGAAGGATAGAATTTCTCCAGGCCATGCTTGTTGCTGAGATATTGCATAATGGCACAGCTCTCCCACAGCGAGCCCATGGGAAGTCCTTCCGCCTCGAGCATCGGCGTCAGATGCGCCGGGCACTTCTTGAGGAACTCAGGTGTGCGGGTGTGCCCCCAGACGTCGGTCTCGTGGATATCAAGCCCCGCAGCGCGGGCAAATACGCGCACGGACATGTTGTTGACGCTCGGTTTCAATATGCTCAGCTTCATTATGAACCTCCTGATCACGCCTGCATCGTCGCCGGGCCGAACCCAGCCTTCTCAAACCCGCCAAGATAAGTGATCGGCATGCGGTACGCCAGATTATAGGGCAGAATTGCTGGTCCTGCACTTCCGGCAGCCTCGGGGGTGGGATAAGCTCTGAACCTGTCACGACAACCCGCCCTTTGAGTCCCCCCATGCCAAAACGCATTCTTCGCCCCAAGAAGCTTTCTTATCTCCCGCTCCCGGAATATCCCTACTCGGCAGGTACCAGCGCCAATGGATTGATTTACAGCGCCGGCCTCGTTGCATGGGACGAGCAGGGCAAAATCGTGGGGAAGGGCGACGTGCGCCGGCAGACCCGACAAATCTTCGCCAATCTGAAGGCAGTATTGGCGGAAGCCGGCGCGGGCTTCGAGGATATCTTGAAATGCAATGTGTATCTTGCCGATATGCGCTATTTCTCGCAGATGAATGAGGAGTTTCGGGCGGCTTTTCCCAAGGATCCGCCGGCGCGCACGACCGTACAGGCGGCCCTCGCCGAGCCGGAGATGCTCGTCGAAATCGAAGCGGTTGCCTTCATCGGCAAGCTCTAGACGCTCTTGGCGTGCAAAAGGCGCTCCGGTTGCGCGCCGTCGCGATCTTCGCCGGCTGCAAGGCGCCGCGGAGGAGGCGGCATACGCTCAGCATGCACCCGGTCGAGCGGCATGCCGAAAGCCTTCTCCATGAGCGGTACCGCCTCGCTGGCGAAGCGGTCGAGCGAGCGCAGCGCCTGCTTGCCATCCACCGTTCCGATCTGCATGAAACAGGACAGGTGAGTAGTGCCGAGGGTAGAAATTTCGGCAACGAGCTTTTCAGCAACGTGATGAGGATCGCCAATCACCAGATTGTCGAGAAACGTCTCGAGGGGCGGTTCGTCCGGCATCGGCACTTCCTGGATGAAGTGGCCTGAAAGCTGGGGATCGCCGGCACGCATGGTGGTAACGGCACGCGCGACGGAGCGTGCCCGCTCGGCGATGTCCAACGCTTCCTTCCGGTCGGAAGCAACATATATGTATTGCTGGACGGCGAGCGGCATCCGCCCCGCAGCAATACCGGCAGCGGCATATTGCTTCTGCACATGCGCATGCATGTCCATCAGCAGGCTCATGCCACGCCAGCCGGCGGTGATGAATGGGATATGTCCGCTTTTGGCGGTACGCTGAACGACCGCCGGCTCAAGGCCCGTTACGAAGACCTGGGGCATAGGCGATTGCAGCGGGCGCAGCGAGAGTGGAGATTCTGGAACCTGGAAATGTTTGCCGTCGTAACGCAGATAGCCGTCGCGCAGACCCATCTCCAGGATATCCCAGGCTTCCAAGGAGATCGCGGTTCTTTCCGACAGGACACGGTGAAAGCGGTCGAATTCATATTTCTGATAGCCGGAACCGATGCCGATGACCGAGCGTCCGCCTGATTGCAGGTCGAGCAGCGCCAACTCCTGAACAAGGCGCACCGGATTATAGAGAGGCAATACGTGGACCGCCGCGCCGAGCCTGATGCGGCTCGTCATGCCGGCGCAATAAGCGGCCATCATCGCGGGCGAAGGGCATATGGAATAGTTTGAGAAATGGTGCTCGGCGAACCATGCGGCGTCGAAGCCTATCTCGTCGGCAAGCTTCACCATGGCGACGGCGTCGCGGAGGATCTGCTGCGGTGTCGCGCTGTCGTCACGCTGCATCATCAGGTTGAAGAGGCTGAGCTTCATGATTTCCTCATGCGAAAACATAACCGCCACTGACGATGACCGTTTCACCGGTCATGTAGTTATTGCCCTCGCCCAGCATGAAGGCGATCCATGAGGTGATATCGTCAAGCTCGGCGTTGCGGCCGAGCGGCGTATGAGAGGCAAGTTCCGGAAGAAAGCCCGCGCCTTTTGCCTTTTCGGTGGCAATGCCGGCGGGAGCGATGGCATTCACGAGAATCTGATCGGGAGCGAATTCGAGCGCAAAGGAGCGGGTGAGGCTGACGACGGCCGCCTTGGTGGCGGCGTAATGGGCGTTCTGCGGATGTGCCTTGAAGGCATCTACGGAGGACACGTTGACAATGCGGCCTCTAACCTTGCCGGCGAGCGGTTGCCCGCGCATGAATTCCACGGCCGCGGCCATGGTGTTGTAGGTACCGCGCACGTTGATCTTCCAGTCGAAATCCCAATCCTCATCGGTGATGTCGAGGATAGGCCTTCTGGGATAAACTCCGGCGCAGTTGACCAGGCCGTCGATTCGGCCAAGCTTGCGGGCGGCCTCTTTCACGAGTTCCGCGGCCGCGGCCTTGGGCACGATGTCTCCGCAAACTCCATGGACAATCTTGGCCGGCGAGGCGAGCGCTGCGATACAGTTCTCCAATGATGACGGGTTGACGTCGATGACCGCCAGCTTTGCTCCCGCTTGCGCCAGCAGGCCGGTGGTAGCAAGTCCCAGACCGCTCGCCCCTCCGACCACGACAATGGCTTTTCCGGCGACATCCATCGACATCAGCCCAGATATGCTTCTTTGACCTGCGGATTGTCGAGCAGTTCCGCACCCGTGCCTTTTAGGCTGATCGCTCCGGTTTCGATGACATAGCCGTAATCGGCGATCTGCAGGGCAAGAAAGGCGTTCTGCTCGACAAGAAGCACGGCGATGCCACTTTTGCGAATACCGATTATCGTGTCGAAAATCTGCTGAACGAGAATCGGCGCAAGGCCCATGCTCGGCTCGTCCAGCAGCAGCACGCGGGGGTTGGACATCAGGCCGCGTGCGATGGCAAGCATCTGCTGCTCGCCGCCGCTCAAGGTTCCGGCGATCTGCTTGAGGCGCTGGCGGATTCGAGGGAAGAGGTCGAGCACGCGCTCCTCTGCGTCGGCGATCCATTTCTTATCGGAGAGAAGGAAGGCACCCACTTTTAAATTTTCGGCGACGGTCAAGCGGCTGAAGATGCGGCGGCCTTCAGGCACCTGGACGATGCCCCTGCCGACGATGTGGTGGGCCGCCAGGTTGCGCAGGGGCTCGCCGTCGTAAGTGATCTGGCCTTCGCTCGCGCCGAGTATTCCGGATATCGCCTTCAGCGTCGTGCTCTTGCCTGCGCCATTGGCACCAATAAGGGTAACGATCTGGTCCTTGCCGAGTTCGAGTGAGACGCCCTTCAAAGCATGGATCTTTCCATAATAGACATGCAGATCCTTGACTTCCAGCAGCGCCATCTATTTCAGCTTCCTTTCCTGCTGGATACCGAGATAGGCCTCGATGACCTTCTTATCGTTCTGCACCTCGGTGGGCGTGCCCTCAGATATCTTCACGCCGTGATCGAGCACGGTCACGCGGTCGGAAATGCCCATGACGACGCGCATGGAATGCTCGATCAGCAGGATGGTGACGGAGCGTTCATCGCGGACCCGGCGCACGAATTCCATCATGTCGAGGCTTTCGCGGGGATTCATGCCGGCCAT
>DATFOT010000128.1:0-4925 GCA_035265265.1 Aestuariivirgaceae bacterium
GCACCCGCGCGATAGGATTTGGAGCGCTGGAGATCATTGGCCACGAGCATGTAGAGCGACAGCAGCAGGTGGTGGGGAGGCTGGTCGGTATGGTGAATGCTGAAGGTCCAGCCGAGGCGGCGGGCCAGATCCTTGACGGAAGCGCGCTGGCGCCAATAAAGCGCCTGATAATTGTCCTTGAGAAATTCGGGGCGGCCGAATGTGAGGTTTTGCGTTCCGGCCATTTCGGTGAATTCCGTGCGGCCACGATAGGGGAAATTTTCCTCGGCAGGATCGGCAATCTGCACGAGATGACCTTTCTGCACTTGAGATGCAATCGGAGCGAGTCTCGCGGCAATCACCGGCAGGGGATCCAGAAAATCGCTGTACAAAACGCACACTGAGAATCGCGAGAGCTTTGGATGGACCGGGAAGCCGGATTCTGGAGAGGTAAGCAATTCGGCAAGACGCGACAACGTGTTCTGGGTGTGCCCTGGGGTCAGACCGCCGCCCAATAGTCCGACGCGCTCCCCGCCATATACCGCAAGAACGGCAATGGCCATTGCGAGCAAAGAGGCGCGATCGCCCTTTGCGGCCGCGGCAAGCCTGGAGCGAAACCTCATTCCCGCTCCGCCATCTACCCAGAGCCACATGGTGTTGGCGGCCGCCCATTCGTTCTCGCGGATCAAAACCTTGTTGGAGCGGGCGGATTTGCGCCAGTCGATGCGGTTGGCAGGATCGCCGCTGGTATAAAGCCGGTACTGCCAGAAATCCTCACCCGGACCCGCAGTGCGCCGGCCATGAGTGCCCTGAATGATGGTCTGAGCGATGCGTTGGGCGGCGATCAGCAGCGATGGCGCGGTGACAGACAAACGCTCCGCCTCGTCGCGCAAAGCAAGCGACGCCGATTTTCGAGTTTCGTTTGCCGACCGGCCGCCGGTCATGGGTCTCCTAGCGCAAAGGCTTTGTCAGCCGAGCTATAACATCATCAAGCGAAACGCCATCGGCGCGGGCGGCGAAGGTGACGGCCATCCGGTGCCGCATGACCGGCGTCGCCAAGGCCAGAACGTCGTCCACTGAGGGCGACAACCGGCCTTCCAGCAGAGCACGCGCCTTCACACCCAGCATGAGCGCCTGGCTTGCACGCGGGCTCGGTCCCCAGGCGACATTCTCGTCGATAAAGCTATCACCGGATTCGCCTGGCCTGCCGCTGCGGACGAGAGACAGAATGGCGTTCGAAACGCTTTCACCAACCGGGATCATACGGACTAGATGCTGTGCCGCAAGAAGTTCCTTGGCGGTGAAAACTGCCTGCGCCTGGTCCTCGGAGGTGCCTGTCGTGGCGAAAAGCATGCGGCGTTCGGCATCGAGGCTCGGATAGGGCACATCGATTTCAAGCAGGAAGCGGTCGAGCTGGGCCTCGGGCAGAGGATAGGTTCCTTCCTGCTCGATCGGATTCTGCGTGGCGAGAACGTGAAAGGGACTGGGCAGATCGTGCCGCACGCCGGCGACGGTGACGTGCTTTTCCTGCATGGCCTGGAGGAGTGCCGACTGGGTGCGCGGACTCGCCCGGTTGATCTCATCGGCCATCAGCAGCTGGCAGAACACCGGGCCCTGCACGAAGCGGAACTGCCGGCGGCCTTTATCGGTCTCTTCGAGGATTTCGGCGCCGAGAATATCGGCAGGCATCAAGTCGGGTGTGAACTGGACGCGCCGCTCGGCAAGACCGAGAACACGACTGAGCGAAGTAGCGAGTTTGGTCTTGGCCAATCCGGGCGCGCCGACGAGCAGGCCATGGCCACCAGAGAGAATGGCCGTGAGAGTGAGCTCGATCACCTTCTCCTGGCCGAAAATGATCTGGCCAATTGCTTCCCTGACCTTTATCAGCCGCTCGCCGGTCCGCTCCAGGCTGTCGAGGGTCTTGGTATCGGTCTCGTTCATCGTGGGCATGCGTGGCTCTCTCGATCGCTTGATGCTACAAATGGCGGCTGGCTTTCGAACGGCTTGCCTCAGGCAAACATCCACTGGCACTCTGGACTTCAAAGCATGGCCGCAGTGAGGCAAATTCCTCGGCCAGACTACTGCATAATCTGCAAGCCGGACCATCGATACGCATCAGAATGACGGAAAGACCCATCAAAATGAAGTTACCGGGCGATCCCGGCAATCCCCTGCGCGGGCTGAAGGAGGTGCAGGGCCATGGAAAAGGCATGCCGCCGGTTCATCTCTGGAACCCGCCCTTCTGCGGGGACATCGGCATGCGAATCGCTGCCGATGGTACATGGTTTTACATGAATTCGCCCATAGGGCGAAAGCCACTGGTCAAGTTGTTCTCTTCGATCCTCCGGCATGACGAGGACGGGCAATATTACCTCGTCACCCCGGTTGAGAAGTGCAGCGTTGAAGTTGAGGATGCTCCTCTGGTTGCCGTTGCGATGTCGGTGCAGGGGGAAGGCCAAGACAAGGAGATCAGTTTCGTTACCAATGCCGAGGACGAGGTGACCGTGGACGCCCTCCACCCCCTAAGGTTTGCGGAAGAACAGGGCACTCAAGGCCTCAAGCCCTATGTGCTGGTGCGGGGCAGGCTGGAGGCGCTGGTGAGCCGGCCCATCTTCTATGATCTCGTGGCTCAAGGCGGTGTCGAGCGCGTCGAAGGAGATGACTGGTTCGGCGTGTGGTCCAAAGGTCAATTCTGGCCGATGCAGCGCGCCCGTGAGATCGGAATTAATACGTGAACGGCTTCCGGTTCACAGCGCAGGAGGTGCGAGAACGCGCCCGAGGGCTACTCCTCAGCAGGCCGCCCGCGGCTCACAGGCGCAGCGATGACGACCTCAATCCCGGCATGATGCCGATGAGGGAGCTGTCACGGCCTGCCGCCGTGCTCATCCCCATCATCGCGCATGAGCCTGAGGCAACGGTGCTGTTGACCTTGCGCAGAAACGATCTGGCGAGCCATGGCGGGCAAGTGGCCTTTCCGGGCGGCAAGATCGACAGTACCGACAAGGACGAGATTGCCGCAGCGCTCAGGGAAACAGAAGAGGAAACCGGCCTTGCGCCATCCTTCGTCGAGCCGATCGGATTTCTCGACGCCTATCTGACGCGCACCAATTACCGGGTAGTGCCGGTCGTGGCGATCGTCACGCCAGGCTTTCACCTTGATCCCGCGCCTAAGGAAGTGGCTGCGGTGTTCGAGGTGCCGCTGCGGTTTCTGATGACGCCGGAAAATCACCTCATTCATTCGCGCGAATGGCAAGGAAAGGCACGGCAATTCTATGCCATGAGCTTCGGAGAGCGATATATCTGGGGCGCGACGGCCGGCATGCTCAAAACCCTCTATGACCGGCTGTATGGGAAAGACGCGGGCCGATGAAGAAACAGCAGGGGCAGCGGTCATTGCCCATGGCGCGGCGCGGATGGCTGAATGATCCCGCGCTCAGCAAGGTGCTCGGCATTTTGAATGCCGGAGGAACCACGAGGGTTGCCGGAGGAGCGGTGCGCAACGCGCTTCTCGGAGTGCCCGTGGCCGATGTCGACCTGGCGACGACATTGGCGCCGGAAGCCGTGATGGCAAAAGCCCGGGATGCACAACTCGGCGTGCATCCCACCGGCTTAGAGCATGGCACGGTCACAGTCGTTGCCGACGGCCGGCCGTTCGAGGTGACGACGCTGCGTATCGATGTGGAAACCTTCGGACGCCATGCGCGGGTTGATTTCACTGATAATTGGGAAGCCGACGCAAGGCGGCGGGATTTTACAATGAACGCGCTCTACTGCGATGCCGACGGCAAGGTGCACGATCCGCTTGGAGGCTATCGCGATCTCGAGCGGCGGATCGTTCGCTTCGTCGGCAAGCCACAGGCCCGGATCAACGAAGATTACTTGCGCATCCTGCGTTTCTTCCGCTTCAACGCACAATATGGCCGAGGCACGCCCCATTCCGATGGCTTGAAACACAGTGTCCGGCTGCGCCGAAATCTTCTTAAGCTTTCGGGCGAGCGCATCCGGCAGGAATTGTGGAAGCTGCTTGCCGCGCCGCGTGCCGTTGCCATGCTGCGCACCATGAAAAAGCATGGCGTCACACGTATTTTGCTCGGCACAGACGGTGAAACAAGGACGTTGCGGCGTATGACGGAAATCGACCGGTGGCTGAAGCTCGATCCTGATCCGCTTATGCGGCTGCATCTGCTGACGGGGGACGTTTCACGCTACCGCGAGCGGCTCAAACTGACGAATGCCGAGATGGCGCGGGTCAGAGCCCTCTCATCGGCGGGAGAACCTTCACCGAGCTTAAGACCTGCAGAGCGAAGAGCGGTGCTCTACCAGCTCGGCCGGCAAGCCTATAAGGACAGCATCCGGATCGCCTGGGCGGCGTCGAGGGCCCCGATAAAAGATACGGGGTGGAAAAAACTTCTCCTGTTCGAGAAGGATGCGGCGCTGCCGCAATTCCCGGTGAGCGGAGCCGATTTGATCGCGAGGGGCATGAAACCTGGTCCGGCAATGGGCCGGACGCTCAGAGCGCTCGAGGATTGGTGGATCGCGGCAGGATTTCCGGAAGAGAAGGAGCAGCTGCTGCTGCAGCTTGCCATCATCGGGACAGCCGTTTCGAAGGACGACACGCCAATTATCGAAGGAGTTCAGGGAGACCCATGAGCAGCATCATCGTGATGAAAACGGAAGGCGAGGGAGCACCTGAAGCCGAGCGCGGGCAGGCTGAGACGGATGCTCTCATCAAAGGGGAATATAAAACCACCGCCTATAATCACTGGACAGGCGAAGATGCGAGACTTTATTGCGGCATCTGGGAATGCACGTCCGGCACGGTGCGCGTGAACTACACGGAGTGGGAATTCTGTCACTTCATCGAAGGCGAGGCGGTGCTGACCAATGAGGCGGGCCAGAGCTGGAGGCTGAAAAAAGGCGACGGGTTCATCATCCCGCCGGGTTTC
>DATFOT010000129.1:0-6367 GCA_035265265.1 Aestuariivirgaceae bacterium
TATTTTCCTCCGCATAGCGCTCGGAAGGCTCTTCAGCCGGCACCTTTACATCCTCCGACTCGATCCGTTCCGCTGTCTTGCCGCCGGGAATGCGGATTTTTTGCCCAACTGTCAGGCTGGCATTATGCGAAAGGCTGTTCAGGTCGGCGATCTTATAGGGATGCACGCCATAGCTGCGGCCGAGCGAGAACAGCGTCTCGCCGCCCTCTGCCCTGTGCACGGATGTCTTTGGGGAGAAATTCTGATTGACCGGAGCATAGGCCGCTTCCGCACGCGGCTCATCGACGCCGGGAATCCTGATCCTCTGCCCCGCGTGAACATTATAGGGCGGTGCGATGTCATTGGCGGACGCGAGCGTCGCCGCCGTCATGCCATTGGCCCGCGCGATGGAATAGAGTGTCTGGCCGGGTTCAACGATGATGGTGCCGCCGCCGCGCTCCTCCTGCATCGGTGCTGCCGGCGGATCGTACGAGGCCTGGTCGTAGGATGAATTCTGATTATAGCTTTTGGCCTTGGCATACACCGGCGCCTTGTAAGGATTGCTGCCGGCAGATGTCTTGGGCGCGCCGGTCAGCGTGCCGCTCTCGATGTAATCATCGGATGCAGCGGCACCACCGCGGCTCGGCACGGAAGCCGTATGAGTTCCGTCGTTTCGGCCGGGATAATCGGCAAATCGGTCGATCGAACTGGAACAGCCCGCCAGCAGCAGCCCGGCGCAGCCGATGGCAAGAATCGAATTGCTCGGAAAACCCTTGAACAGGGTCAAAAGCTCGCAACGCATACCCACCACTCCACGGACGTTCTGTCGGAATATTGGGGCGTTTGAGTTAAGAGGAGGTTTACGCCAATCGCGAATTATAAGCATTCATTTGCGATGGCCTTCCTTCTCCCCGCCTAGATATCCCGCGCGACCCCCTCCACCAGGGGCACGAAGCGCACGTCGAGCAGCTTTTCGGTTTCAAGCCCCTGCGCCGTTCTGGTGATCCGCAAAAGCTCCTGCCCCCCTCGCCCGGTATCCACGGGAACGATCATGATGCCGCCGGGCGCCAGCTGATCGAGGAGCATTTTCGGCTCTTCCGGTGCAGCTGCCGTCACGATGATGCGCTCGAAGGGCGCCTGCGCCGGCCAGCCCTTTGCGCCGTCGCCCACCATGGCGGTGATGTTCTCCAGATGGAGCTGACGGAAGCGTTCAACGGCCTCGTTCATCAATGTCCTGTAGCGCTCGATCGTGTACACGCGGCGGCAGATCAGCGACAGGATAGCCGACTGGTAGCCCGATCCGGTGCCGATCTCCAGGACCTTCATCCGCTTTGAGACTTTCAGCCGGTCCGTCATGAACGCCACGATGAAGGGCTGCGAGATGGTCTGCCCGCACGCAATCGGCATCGCCTGGTCGGCATAGGCATGGTGGGCGAAACTGTCGGGGAGAAAAATCTCGCGCGGAATCCGCTCCATCGCCTCGAGCACGCGGACATCACGCACTCCCTGGTCCCGGAGCTTCATGATCAGCTCGATCTTGCGGCGATCCTGGTTCATGGCGATTGTCAGCCGCTTCCGTCGATCCTGCTCCGCAATATTTCCATAGCATCGATCTGTGTCATGTTCATGTGCAGCGGCGTCACCGATATGCAGCGGTTCGACACCGCATAAAGATCTGTGCCGGGCGCGGGCTTGGACCTTTCCCGCTTGAAGCCAAGCCAGTAATAGGGCCGGCCGCGCGTGTCGATGCGCTCGTCGACGAGCAGGAGATTCTGGTCGCGCTTGCCCTGGCGGGTCACTTCCACCGCCTTTACTTCCTCGGGAAGGCAGTCGGGAAAATTGATGTTTATCAGTGTTCCAGGTCCGAAATCGGCCCCGTAGAGCTTGCGCAATACTCGCGCGCCATGCGCCTCCGCCACGTCATAGTTCAGTCCGTCTCTGTTGCGCGCGCCGAGCACCTGGGAAAGGGCGATGGACCTGAGTCCGATCGAAGTTCCCTCCATGGCAGCCGCGATCGTGCCCGAATAGGTCACGTCATCCGCCAAGTTCTGCCCGCGGTTCACCCCCGACAGGACGAGATCCGGCATTGCCGGCATGACCTTGCGGACAGCCAGTATGACGCAATCCGCAGGCGTGCCATGCACAGCCACATGGCGATCGTCGATCCGCCGCATGCGCAGGGGATCGCTGAGGCTCAGCGAATGCGACTTGCCCGACTGCTCGAGCTCGGGGGCAACCACCCAGACGTCGGGCGAAAGACTGCGCGCGATGCGCTCGAGGCTTATGAGCCCCGGCGCATGAATGCCGTCGTCGTTGGTGACGAGGATGCACGCCGGCTTGCCGTCGCGATTGATCAGCGAGTCTTCAGCCATCGGCCCTGATCAGATCGACGCCCGCCATGTATGGCTTGAGAGCCGGCGGAACACGCACGCTGCCGTCCGCCTCCTGGTAATTTTCCAGAACGGCGATCAGCGTGCGCCCGACCGCCAGGCCCGAGCCATTGAGCGTGTGGACATGCCGCGGTGCCCTGCCTTCGCCTGAGGGGCGATACCGGGCATTCATGCGCCGCGCCTGAAAATCGCCGCACACCGAGCATGACGAAATCTCCCGATAGGCATTTTGGCCGGGCAGCCACACCTCGATGTCATAAGTCATTTGTGCGGCAAATCCCATGTCGCCCGTTGACAGCACGACGACACGGTATGGCAGGCCGAGTTCCTGCAGCACCCGCTCGGCGGAATGCAGCATGCGGTCGAGCTCGGCGCGCGACTCCTCCGGCTTGGCAATCGAGACCAGCTCCACCTTGGAGAATTGGTGTTGGCGTATCATGCCGCGGGTATCCTTGCCTGCAGCTCCCGCTTCCAGGCGGAAGCATGGCGTATAGGCGGTAAGCCGCATCGGCAGATCCCGCTCCTCGACGATCCGCTCGCGGACGAAATTGGTCAGCGACACCTCCGCCGTCGGTATCAGCCAGCGGCCGTCCTTGGTCACAAACAGGTCGTCGGCGAATTTGGGCAGCTGTCCCGTGCCGTACAGCGTCTCGTCGCGCACGAGATAAGGTACATAGGCCTCCTCATAGCCGTGGTGGGCGGTGTGCAGATCGAGCATGAACTGCGCTAGTCCCCGCTCCAGCCTGGCGAGCGCCCCCTTCAGCACCACGAAGCGCGCCCCGGCGATTGCGGTGGCGAGATCGAAATCCATGAGCCCGAGCCCCTCGCCGATCTCGAAATGCTGCTTAGGCGTGAAGGAGAACTCGCGCACGGCCCCGTTTTTGCGGATCTCGCGATTGGCGCTTTCGTCGCGCCCGTCGGGAACTTCGTCGAGCGGAATATTGGCGATTCCCGACAGCATGCGATGGAGCTCCTCGCCGAGCCTGCGTTCCAGGGCCTCGCACTCCTGGATCGTGCTCTTGAGTTTTTGCACCTCCTCTTTCAGACGCCGGGCCGTCTCATTGTCCTTCTGCGCCATGGCCGTGCCGATCTCTTTCGAGGCGGCATTGCGCTTGCTTTGCGCGTCTTGAAGTTTCTGCACCTCCTCGCGCCGTTCCTGGTCGATTGCCAAAACGGCGCCGGCCAGGGGCTCGAGCCCGCGCCGGGCAAGACCGCGGTCAAAGGCGTCGGGATTTTCCCTGATCCATTTGATGTCGAACATGCGCAATGCTTCTTTGGTTTGAAGACCTCGGGGAAACCGCTGGGCCACGTATAGGCGGGCGAACTGCCGAGGTAAAGAAACAAGCGTCATGAACCTTTCCAAAGACTGCGAGTTCTTAAGGCATTCCAAGCAGGAGGTAAGATCGTGCGCAGGTTTGCTGTTATAATTCTCGCTCTCTGTTCATCGAGCGCTCTCGCACAGGGCAACTTCACGACGGAACAAGCCCGGATTTCGGTCTCGACCGTTCCGGAAGGTCTGAAACACCCCTGGGGAATAGTGGTGCTGCCGGACGGCAGCATGCTTGTAACGGAGCGTTCGGGCCGCCTGCGCCGGGTGACCGCCGATGGTAAGATAGCGTCACCCGTCAAAGGCGTGCCGAAGGTCGATGCGCGCGATCAGGGCGGTTTGCTCGACATTACGCTTCATCCGCAATTCGCCCAGAACCGCCTAGTGTATCTCAGCTTTTCCGAGAAGGGCAAAGGCGGGAACTCAACTGCGGTCGCGCGCGGAACACTCAGCAGCGATTACAGCGAGCTGGAAGGCGTCAAGGTGATCTTCTCCCAGAAGCCCAAGGTCAAAAGCACGATGCATTTCGGCTCCCGCATTGTGTTCGATCGTGACGGCAAAATCTATGTGGGACTCGGCGAGCGCTCTCATGAACAATTCCGCGGACAGGCGCAGGACGTGAATTCCCATCTTGGCAAGGTCGTCCGGCTAAACGACGACGGCTCCGTTCCCCCAGACAATCCCTTCGTCAACGACGACGATGCGCTTCCGGAAATCTGGTCTTACGGCCATCGCAACATCCAGGCCGCAGCCTTAAACCCCGCTACCGGCAAGCTGTGGACGATCGAGCATGGACCCAAGGGCGGCGACGAGGTCAACATACCGCAGGCTGGAAAGAACTATGGCTGGCCTGTGGTTTCGCATGGCGTCAACTACGACGGGACGCCTGTCGGAACCGGCAAGAAGCATGCGCCGGGCATGGAAGATCCGCTCTACACCTGGACCCCGGTGATCGCGCCCTCGGGGATGCTCTTCTACACGGGCAAGGCATTCCCTGAGTGGGAAGGCGATCTCCTGGTTGGAGGACTGCGCGAGAAGTCCTTGGTGCGGCTTGAGCTTGAAGGCGAAAAAATCGTCGCTGAAGAACGGATGCTCAAGGATCTTGGACATAGGATACGCGACGTAGCCGAAGGTCTTCAGGGAGAAATCCTGCTTATCACCGATGAGGATAACGGCCATATCCTCAAAATCACGCCCTGATTGCGCATTGGCCTCGTTCCCCCTCTCCTCCGAGGCAGAGGCTTGGTAAGGGGGAAAGGCAAGAGATTCTTCATGCGTTCTGGTTAGCTTCGGCCGCACGGGCCGCGTCGCGGCGCCTCTCGATGAATTTCACCGCCACTACCGCAAGCTCGTAGAGGCCGAGCAGCGGCAGGGCGAGCCCAAGCTGCGAGAACGGATCGGGCGGCGTGAAGATCGCTGCCATGACGAACACCCCGACGATTGCGAACTTCCGCCCCGACCTCATCTGTTCGGAGTTGAGGATGCCGATTTGCCCCAGCAGCGTGAGCACGATGGGCAGCTGGAAACAGATGCCGAAGGCGAGGATCAGCGTCATGATCAGGCTCAGATATTCACTCACGCGCGGCAGGAGCTCGATCACCGCCTGTCCGTGCCCTCCCGACTGCTGGAAGCTTGCAAAAAATTTCAAGGCGACCGGCATGACGAAGAAAAACACGAGTGCCGCGCCGAGCAGGAAGAAGATCGGAGTGGCGATGAGATAGGGTCGGAAGGCATCGCGCTCGTTGCGATAGAGGCCGGGCGCGACGAATTTGTAGATCTGCATCGCGATCAGCGGAAAGGCGATGAAAAGCCCGCCGAACATGGCGATTTTGAGCTGCGTGAAAAAATATTCCTGGGGTGCCGTGTAAATCAGCCTGATCGTCGTATCGTTGCCCATCGCCCAGCGGTAGGGCCACAGCAGCAGGTTGAAAATGTCCTGCGCAATAAAGAAGCAGCCGATGAGCGCGATGACAAAGCCGATGACGCAGTAGATCAGGCGCTGCCGAAGTTCGATCAAATGATCGAGCAGCGGCGCCTGCGATTTCTCGATTTCCTCCTCATCCGTCATGCGTCTGTCTTGATTTCTTCCTGCGGTGCGGGCGGTGCCGGTTCAGCGGGCAGAGCTTCCGCAGTTTCGGCCTCGGGCTGCATAAGTTTCGGCGGCAGGTCGTCCGCTGCCGTCGTTGGCGCAGCGGACCCCGTCTTCGCCGGGGCGTCGATCATCGACTTGATTTCGCTGCTCTGTTTTTTGAACTCTTCGGTTATCTGCTTGTCGATATCGGCGGTTACGGTGAAATTGGTCATGCTCTTGACCTCTTTCTTTACCTCGTCGATGCCCGCCTCGCGGATGGCCGAATCGAGATGGCGCCGGAACTCGCCCGCCATTCCGCGCAATTGGGTAACGAACCTGCCGACCATGCGCAGCATTTTCGGCAGATCCTTGGGGCCCACCACGATGAGTGCGACCAGTGCAATCACCATGAGTTCGCCCATGCTCAATCCGAAGTCGAACATAGTTTTCTCCTCAAGCTCTCCTGATAACGGAGGCGAGGCTGGCTATGCCGTCAGCCGACCACCTTGTCCTTGGCCGTGTCCTTTGTCCGCTCGCTGATGTCGCTGCTGATCGTTTTCGGTTCCGCGGCTGCCGTGTCGTCTTCCGAAAGGCCCTTTT
>DATFOT010000130.1:0-7387 GCA_035265265.1 Aestuariivirgaceae bacterium
GGAATATCCCGAGGACATCCGGCTCGCCTATCGCTTCCTCGATCTTCGCCGCGAACGGCCGCATGCGAATATCGTCCGGCGCGGCGAGATCATCGATTCCATTAGGCACAGGATGAAGGAACAGGGGTTCATCGAATTTCAGACGCCGATCCTGACCGCCTCTTCGCCCGAAGGCGCGCGGGATTATCTGGTTCCGGCCCGCCTTCATCCCGGCAAATTCTATGCACTGCCGCAGGCTCCCCAGCAGTTCAAGCAGCTGATCATGATGTCGGGCTACGACCGCTATTTTCAGATCGCGCCGTGTTTTCGCGACGAGGACGCCAGGGCCGACCGCTCGCCGGGCGAGTTCTATCAGCTCGACGTCGAGATGAGCTTCGTGACCCAGGAAGATGTGTTCGCCGCAGTCGAGCCGGTGCTGCGCGGCGTGTTCGAGGAATTTTCCGCCGGAAAGCCCGTGACCAAAGTATTTCCTCGCATCGCCTATCGTGATGCCATCCGCAAATACGGCACCGACAAGCCAGACCTTCGCAATCCGGTCATCATTTCGGAGGTCAGCGAGCACTTCCGCGATTCCAATTTCAGGATTTTCGCCGAGCAGCTCAGGGCGAACTCCAAGGCCGAAGTCTGGGCGATACCCGGACCCAAGGGCGGCAGCCGGGCCTTTTGTGATCGGATGAACGGCTGGGCGCAGTCCCAGGGACAGCCGGGCCTCGGTTATATCTTTTGGCGCCAAGGCGAAGAGGGCGGGGCAGGGCCGATCGCCCGCAATATCGGGCCGGAACGTGCCGAGGCAATTCGCGCTCAGCTCGATCTCGGCTCGGGTGATGCGGTTTTCTTTGTCTGCGGCGAGCCCGCAAAATTCTACAAGTTTGCCGGCGAGGCGCGAAATCGCATCGCCGATGAACTGAAGCTCGTCGACCGCGAGCAATTCGCCTTCTGCTGGATCGTTGATTTCCCGATGTATGAGTGGAACGAAGAAGATAAGAAGATCGACTTCTCTCATAATCCGTTCTCCATGCCGCAAGGCGGTCTCGAGGCGCTCGACACCAAGGACCCTCTCGACATACTTGCCTATCAATACGACGTAGTATGCAACGGCATCGAGCTTTCCTCAGGCGCCATCCGTAACCACAAGCCTGAGATCATGAAGAAAGCCTTTGCCATCGCGGGCCATGGCGAGGACGTGCTGGAGCAGAAATTCGGCGGTCTCTACCGTGCTTTCCACTATGGCGCACCGCCGCACGGCGGCATCGCCCCCGGCATCGACCGGATTGTCATGCTGTTGTGCGGCGAGAGCAACCTCCGCGAAGTCGTACTGTTTCCGATGAACCAGCAGGCGCAGGATTTGCTCATGGGCGCGCCCTCCGAGGTTAGCCCCAGGCAGCTGCGCGAACTGCACATCAGGCTGGCTCTGCCGGCCAGGGAAGAAAAAAAAGACTAAGTCCCTCTCCTTCGAGTTCAGCCGTGGAGGACCCCGCCATGTCTCCGCTTGCTCGCGGGCGGGCCTCCCTAGTTGCAGATACGGTACGTGCCATCCGCGCCGTGGACGCCCAGATCGAAATGGAGATGCGAGTCATGCGCGCCATCGGCGCCTGGGCCGAGCACAGTCGAGAAATATCCGCAGGCCGCGGCCCGCAGCGCTGCCACCAGCCTGCGGTCCGGGGTTTCGGATGTGGCAGTGATCTCGATACGCCTTTGATCGGTCAGCGTGATGCCGGCAATATCGATGGCGTTTCCAAATGCATGCTCGCTCATCTTGCCGGAGAGATCGCCATTCCGGGTGCGGCACTGATAGCTCGTGCCCGTGGACAGTGAAGCCATCCTCGCTCCCCCTGCGCCTGCGATCAGCGGTGCGGCAACATCGGACAGCCACACGACGAATTGCTGGGCGAAAGCGCAGTTCAGAAGCGGCGTCCCCGGAAGCTCCACCCGGCCGGCCGAGGTCAGGACCGACCGGAGCTGTACGGGCTTTGCCACATGGCAAACGCCGGTGCCCTTGATATCCTCGCTGACCGAGAAATCCGCTCCGAGCTGAGCGAGTTCGTCGCGGCAATCATCGCCATAATACGGTAAGCTCGCTGTGGTCTCGATCCGTGGAGCCTGCGGGTGAGGAACATGGAGCACAATCTCAGGCAGGAAATTCTCGCGTGCGGGCTCGGGCAGCACCGGCTTCGGCGCAACCGGTTTACGTTTCGGCCGCACTGCCAGCCGGATATTCTTTTGGCTGCGCCTCGCCTTTACGACGCGCGGCTTCCCCGCCGGTTTGACAATGCGCTTAGCACCGGGCTGTTTCTTCTCTGCTTCGGCTTTTGGGGTCGCTGCAATCGGTTTGGAGCCCTGTCGTAGACAGCGGACGTCGCTCCTGCTGCAGGGTACTTTCAACGGCGTTGCCGCGCGATACCGGGCCTTCTGGCTCGTGGCCGCATCCGCATGTCCTGCACATACGGCAAATGCGATCACCGTTAGCAACGCCGCCAATCGTTGTAGGAAAGACAATGGTCTCGTGAAGCTGAGCACTGGTCCGCCCCAGGTCTCCTTTGCAGGTATTATCTGCCTTCGGTGGCGGAGTCGCAATCATTCGGTCTTGCATCGTCTCTGACGGAATCAACTGGCCGGGGTCGCGAACCCCGGCCATGACGAATTTGTCTTCAGCTAGCGTTCGCCACCGCCGCGGGAGTCAGCCGATTTAGTGCTAGACTGAGCCAATGTGCCGTTATCGCTGCCGTTATTGATTCCTTCGCCGCCATTGCCCCAGCCATTGTTACCTTTGAGAGCTGGTTCCGCAGGCGGTTCGGTCGGAGGTTCATTCGGAGGTTCGGTGTCCGGAGGAGTTGCGACAGCCTGATTGAAATTCGTGATCGTGCTTTCGTTGCACTTCATTCCTGTCGCGCTGAGCTGCCTGCGAAGCTCCTGATTGGTCCGGGCGCAGGCACAGAGCTGCTGATTGGAATAGGCTGGTTCGATCGCCAGCGCCTTCACATTGTTTCCGATTATTTGCTCGCATCGTGCAGCGAAATTCTTGCTTGCCGCCAAACTCGTGTCGGTAAACATGGCAACGCAAGACACGGCGCTTATGATCACTAAGCTTGCACGCATAGATTTAGGGGACGTGGTCATCACACACCTCACTAGCCGTCATACCTGCCGATTAAACTCGGACTTGGCTGTAATCGTTCCTATTTGAATCGATTTTGCAATTTATGCGAGCTGGCGAACCAGCATCAGCCCGAGAAACAAGCCTGCTACTGACATGACGACGGATGCCAAAACGTAAACGCCGGCCAGAACATGCTCGTTGCGCCCGATCAAGAGCGCGGTATCGAGCGAGAACGCTGACAGAGTCGTAAAGCCGCCGAGAATCCCCGTCGTCAGGAACAGGCGCCATGTCTGGCCAGGATCAGCTCTGAGCGCGAACCATTCCGCAAGAACGCCCATGATGAAAGAGCCGACGATGTTGACGGTGAGCGTGCCGAAGGGAAAGCCGGCACCGAGAAGCTTTGCAGTCCAGATGTTTACGCCATGACGCATTGCGCCGCCGATCCCAGCGCCAAGGAAAACAGTCAGATAAGAGTTCATCGCGGGCTCCATTGTCGATCGTCTGCGGCGGATTTTGACGGGATGGGAGGAAAATAGCTTATTGGGCAAGTGCTTTGCTATATATGCGCAACGGGCAATTCATGCGATTCATCGACACTCAAATTCAAATCCGCGCGCCATGCAGCCGAATCTGGAGCATCCTCGTCGACTTCGGCAGCTACCCCGAGTGGAATCCATTCATCACGCGAATCGCCGGCAGACCGGAGGCGGGCTCGAGGCTGACGGTTCGAATAGCGCCCCCCGCTCAACGGGCGATGATCTTCAGGCCATATGTCCTCGCCGCATCACCCGGCCGTGAGCTGCGATGGTTCGGCCGCTTGCTGATTCCGCGGCTGTTTGACGGCGAGCACGCGTTCGAGCTTGCCGATGACGCCGACGGCTGCCGGTTTCGCCAGACCGAGAAATTCACCGGGCTGCTTGTGCCGCGCATGCCGAACAAATTATTCGAAGCAACCGAGCAGGGGTTCACGGCCATGAACGAAGCACTGAAGCAACGTGCCGAGACCATGGCCTGATAAGGGTCCGCTAAGGGGAGAGATTCAGCCTGCCGGGGGCCGGCGCGGCATCAATCATTCGCCGACACGGATACCGGAAACTGGCCGAGAAGCGATGCCGGGTCGGCAATGGCGCGCTCGATGACGGAATTGACGGGGGTAGGGGGCGCCGGCTCGGCCGTGAGCGTGACGGATTTCGGAGCGGCGAGATAGCTCTTCAGCGCGGCCATGATCTGTTCGACCAGCCTGGCGTTCTGGACATCGGCCAGAGCCTGCTGCACCGCCCCCGCTGCTTCCTCGATGATGACTTCAGTTCCGACGCTGCGTTCCGCAGCGAGCATCGTCAGGATCTTGCCGGTGATCGACTGATCTTCGAACCGCACCGAAAGGCGGCTCACCGTCATGGGGCTGAGCTTGGGCGAGGGAATGATCGCATCGCTTTGCGAATAAGCTGGGGCACTGGCAATGAGGCCGGTCGACCGGCCGGCAAACCGCCCCGACAGCCTCAGCTTGCCGAGAGAGCGCGCCGAGAGCGCCGAATCGAACGTGCCGCCCCCCGCTGTCATGACTCCCATCCCCCACAGGTCGAAGATGAGATCGCCTCCGCCGATGAGGGCGAGGACAACGCCGGACGGATCGGAGCGGCGAATGGCCGAGGCGGGATAGCGGATGTTCTCCAGCCTGAAATCGATCTGGCCCAGCCCCGTGTCGGGATCTCCGTGCCAGCCGGCATGAATTGATCCGACCTGTAGGCTGAGCCCTCCGGCGGAAACGACGCCGTTCTCAGCCGTGATTGTGCCTGCGAAGGGTGCGAGCGGGATGATCGCTCCAGGCGATGGCGCTGCCTCTCCCGAAGGCTTGAGCAGCAGATGCGAGACCGTGACCTCCGGCAGCCGCAGGGCGCCTGGCGTCTCGGACTCCTCATCCGTAAATACGATGACATTGGTCAGCTTGGCCTCGGCGACATCGAAATCGCCGTCGGGCTCGACAGTAATGCCGGTGAGCGCAATGCGCTCGACCGAGAGCGTGAGGCCGGGCGTGATGTCCGCCTTTTCCCCCTGGCCCTCCGTCGTCAGCCCTAGAATAGTGACTGTTCCGTCCTTGGCCTTTTTCACCCGCCGATAAGCCGGCCGCACGCCGACCTGGCTGCCCAATGCGTCGCACAACGCCGCCACCACGGGCACTTCCTTGCCCGCGGCCCTTGCCTCGCCCCACTGGCCGACGAAGCTCGCCGGCGTCAGAAAAAGGGCAGCAACTATGATGATTTGACGTGGATGAAGCATCTGGTGCCAGGAAGTCTAAAACGGGAATCGCCGCCACCAACGCAACTCAACTTCGCATATGAGTGGGCGATTGTCACGTTCCTTGTGACTTTACTTCTTCTGCTGTTTTTTTACTTCGTTTAAAGTCGCAGGTGCTAGCTTGAATAGGCCGGTTCGGGGGGAATTAGCCTGAAGCCGGGAAGGAATAGCCTCTAACCTCGGGAAGCCACAATGTACGACCTGCGCAGAGCAGCGGCCCTGTTGGCCGTGATCGTGTTTACTTTCACCGGCGTCGCTTCGACCGCCTTTTCTGCCACGAACACCCAGAAGCAGAACTTCTCATTATATAAGAAGAAGAACAAGCCGGCCCAGACAACGGGCCGGAGAGACTGCAGCAATCCGTTCCAATGCCTCTTCCGCTCAACGCGCCCGCGCGCCGTCACCACCGCTTCCTTTTTCGGGAGCGCCATGAGCCACAGGAGCTATCGCCAGACGGTGGCCTTCGACGATCCCCGCTACCGTCCCGGCTCCATCGTGATCCGCACCCCGGAGCGTGCTTTATATTATGTGCTGCCCGATGGTGAGGCCATTCGCTACAAGGTCGGTGTCGGCCGCGAGGGCTTCCAATGGTCCGGCTCCTCGCGCATCGTCGCCAAGAAGGAATGGCCGAGCTGGAGCCCGCCGCCCCAGATGATCGCCCGCGAAGCCGCCAAGGGCGTGACCATTCCGGCCTATATGGAAGGCGGTCCGAACAACCCGCTCGGCGCGCGCGCCCTTTATATCGGCGGCACTCTGTTCCGCATCCATGGAACCAACAATGCCCGCTCGATCGGCGGTGCGGTCTCTTCCGGCTGCATTCGCATGCTGAACGCCGACGTGGTCCACCTCTATAATCAGGTCAGCGTCGGTGCGCCGGTCCATGTGATCCAGTGACATTGTCGTTGTCGGTTTTCTAAAACGAAGCGGCCCCGGTGGAGTTACCCAGCCGGGGCCGTCTCACGAAGAGAGAGTGATCTACCTCTTCTTCTTCGTAGCCTTCTTGGCCTTCTTGGCCTTCTTCGCTTTCTTAGCAGCCATGGGTAAATCTCCTTTTGGATCCCAATAACGCTTCGTTGTACCGACGTCAGATGGTCCAAGCTTGCGATCTCGAAGTGAGACACACGGCACTCGACACCATCCTTGACGTTTCTTTTGAACCCGTTTGGGTGATTCGGCAATATGCCGGAAGCCCTATCACTCTATCGGCGGCTCTCGTCGCCGTTCGCCGAGCGATCGCTCGATTTCTGCAATCATCAGCACACTGAAGAAAGTTTAAATCGCTTCGGGCCGCGTGTTTGTTGATCGAAATGGCCGCATCGAAACTCCCCTAGGGCGATCATCAGCATACGGATAGTCGTTTCCTGCTGCCGATCGCCCAAAAACTCATCCACAGGATTTTTCGGGCGAGGGTGCTCATGAAGCCCTTTGATAGGCATTTTCGAACTGTCTATGGTGGGGCTGCGGGGCGATTCGGCATCAGGACGGCATCCCATGCTCAGACTCGAAGTGGTTCTCTACCTGCTCTCCAGCCTTGTTCTCGCCTGGGTCGGCGGCTGGTTCTTCGTCAACGGAAATGTGCTGAGTCTGGTTTTCGATTGCGCGGCCTGGTCCGCTATCACCGTTTGGATATTGGTGAGAGGCGTCCGCTCCGGTTTTCGCGCCGGCTCCACTGGGGCAGGCGAAACCGAGGTGCTTTAGACCTTCTCAAAGCGGCGGCTCCTTTCAGACCTGAACAGCGCATCGATGATGCGCATGTTCCTGACGGCATCCTCCAGCCGCTTCGGGCTGGGCTTCTCGCCGCTGCGGATCAGTTTGCAGTAATACTCCGCCTGCAGCTGATACTGATCGGCCGTCGGCACCGTGAACTGCCGCGCGTCAAGCCCATGCAGGCTCGAGCCGTCATGCATGAGGTAAACCGTGGGGTCGTTCTGCGGCTGGTTGAACGGGATGGTGATTTCCAGGCGTCCCTTGGTGCCGAAGATATGGGCTCGCTGG
>DATFOT010000131.1:0-4692 GCA_035265265.1 Aestuariivirgaceae bacterium
TTCCCTGATGCATGTCCGCATGGAAGAATCCGTCGCGGATCGCATGCCGAAGAAACGACTGAATCAATGTCTCGGCGATTTTTTCCGGCTCATGTCCGGCACGTTTCAAGCCTTCGACATCGCCGAGCGGCAACCCGTCGATCCAATCGGTGGTGAGGATGCGCTGCGCCGTTCTTGCCCAGTCGACCTCCGGCACTCTGAACCCTGTGTCGTTTTTGACATTCTGCCCCATCTCGGCAATCGCCGCCGCCTCCATGCGCAGGTCCATCTCGAGCTGCACCGATTGCGCAAGTGTGAGAACCGCATCGAGCGGGCGCAGCCGGCGCGACGGCTTGTGCCAGCGCTCGATGAGCTTGGCGGCGAACAGAAAACTTTCGACATCGTTGCTGAACTGTTTTTCAATGCCGGGCCTGAGAATTTTTACGGCAACTTCGCGCCCCCCCGCGGTGCGGGCGCGATGCACCTGTGCAATCGATGCCGCGGCCACCGGTTCACCGAAATGACTGAACAGCGCCGCAGGCTCGGCGCCGAAGGCCCTGCGGATCTCGCTCAGCGCCTGCTCTTGCGGGAAGGGGGTGAGCCTGTCCTGCAGCATGGTCAGGTCGCGTGCCCTCACCGGTCCGACAAGATCGGAACGCGTGGCCAGGAACTGGCCGAGCTTGATATAGCTGGGGCCGAGCACCACCAGGGCATCGGCGAGCGGATTGGCGGTTAACGAACGCTCTGCGCGCCGTCCGAACCGCGCGGTGCTTAACATGAGCCGTGCCGAGGCGGGAAGCTCGACAAGATGCTGCGCCGGCAGCAGAGCATCATAGGCGGCAAGCGTTCGCCCCGCCCGCAGCAGACGCCACACATTGCCGGCGGTGCTGGCCATTCACAGCCGCCACGCCGAATGAATGGCAACGATCCCCGCCGCCACGTTCCGGCACTGCACCCGCTCCAGGCCGGCGTCTGTAATCTTCGCTGCCAGCTGCATTTGGTTGGGAAAGGTGCGAATGCTCTCCACGAGATAGCGGTAAGGCTCGCCGCTTCCGGTAACCGCTTTTCCCATCGCTGGGATCACAGTGAAGGAATAGGCATCATAGAGCCGGTCGAGCCCCGGAAATTCCATATGGGAAAATTCCATGCACAAAAACCGGCCACCCGGTTTGAGAACGCGATAGGCTTCGCTCAGCGCCTTCTCCAAATGCGTGACGTTTCGCAAGCCGAAGGCAATCATATAGGCGTCGAAGCTCTTGTCGGGAACGGCAAGCGCCTCCGCATTGCCCACCATGAAACTGCAGCGCTCGCCACAGCCCTCCGCCTCGGCCTTTTTCCATCCCTGCGCTATCATCTCGGGCGAGGCATCGACCACGATCGCCCTTGTTCCCATGCCGCTGCGTGCAAGGATGCGGAAGGCGACATCGCCCGTGCCGCCGGCAACATCGATCACTTGGAATTCCGTGTCGCCCCGCGGCGGATTGAGCATCGCAGCCAGATCGTCCTTCCATAGCCGGTGCAAGCCCCCCGACATCAGATCATTCATCTGGTCGTAGCGGCTCGCCACCCTGGAGAACACTTTATTGACGAGCTCCTGCTTCTCATCCGCGGCAATCTGTCGAAAGCCGAAGGCAGCGCTCCCCAAGGTCTCCATCTTTTCTGTCATGGCGGCGGACCATACAATATGCATGCCAGCGAAGCTATTGGCTTGCCGGCCGCCCGAGCGTCATTGTTAACCAAGCTATCCAGGAGCCGTTAATGCCGGAACTGCCGGAAGTCGAAATTGTCAGCCGCGGCTTGGCGCGCGCCATGCTGGGGCGCCGCATCTCCGGGGTAAAACTCAACCGCCTGGATCTGCGCTTCCCGCTCCCGCAGGGCTTCGCGGCGAGGCTCGAGGGCAGGACGGTCGAGGCCGTCGGCCGCCGCGGTAAATACATCATCGCTTCCCTGTCCGAGGGCGAGAGACTGCTCATGCATCTTGGAATGTCGGGGCGCTTCACGATTTTTCCCAGGCATGGAAAAGCGAGCAGTCTCGGCGAATTCCATTTTGAGGAATCAGGCGGCGGCGTTCACGACCATGTCGTCTTCGTGCTCGATGACGGCACGAGGATCGTCTACACCGACCCGCGCCGCTTCGGCATGATGGATCTGGTGCCGGCCGCTGAGCTGGCTTCGCATCGGCTCATGAAAGGGCTGGGTGTCGAGCCGCTCGGGCGGGGGCTCACCCCTCGTTACCTCGCCTGCGCCTTCGACGGCCGCATCGCACCGCTGAAGGCAGCACTCCTCGATCAGAGGCTCGTTGCCGGCTTGGGCAATATATATGTCTGCGAGGCGCTGTTCCGCTCCGGCCTGTCCCCCACCCGCCGCGCGGGCACTTTGGTCAAAGATCGTAAGCCCGATCCGAGGCTTCGAACCCTGATCAAGGAAATCCGCAGCGTTCTGAAGAGAGCAATCACCGCCGGCGGCTCCACTCTTCGCGATTACGCCGGCACGGATGGCACTTCGGGCGCCTATCAGCACCGCTTCTCCGTTTACGACCGCCCCGGGAAGCCGTGCGTGCGGCGTGGTTGCACGGGAAGGGTCAAACGCTTGATTCAATCCGGTCGCTCGACCTTTTACTGCCCTGTTTGCCAGCGTTAGCGATTGAGTTGACGCGCCATGGGTCCCTCGCTATAAGCGGCGATCCTAAATGGCCCCGATCACCGGCCCTTGCACTTGCAAGCGGGCGGGCTTTTGTTTAGGGGCCCACGCTTAGTTTTCGAAGGACAGCAAATGGCCAATACCAGTTCGGCAAAAAAGGCGATCCGCGCCGCCGCCCGTCGCACCATCGTCAACCAGTCGCGCAGCAGTCGCGTCAAGACCTCCGTTCGTCTTGTCGAGGAAGCGATCGTCAAAGGCGACAGATCGGCGGCCGAGGCTGCATTGAAGGCGGCCCAGCCGCAGCTCGTGCGTGCCGCCAACAAGAACGTTATGCATAAGAACGCCGCATCCCGAAAAATTTCCCGTCTTGCCCGCCGCGTGAAGGCCATCGGCGCCTGATCGCTCGGGCCACAGCGCTCCGGTCTTCTCAACAGGCGCTGCGGCGCCTGTTTTTGTCAGCCCACTGATCTATTTGACTCAAATATTACATTAACGAATCAACGGCTTGCAGACGTAAGCGCCGATCCGCGCCCCTCCCGCCCAATCAGCGCCTCCCAACGGCGTTCCCTCCTCGCGCCCTTCTCTCCACTGTTGCACAAAAGCCGCATTGCCGATTCGATGGATTCATTAAACCGAGTCAAAGGCTTGTGTTTTACCGCACATACTGCCTGCAAAATTGTCCCAACCCCTCTCGTCCGTGTACGGATGGACAGGGCCGAAAGCCTTTTCACCCTCCCAACCTGTTTGTAACGTCGAGTCATAACCGAGCCGGCAGTGCGTGCCGAAAAGCCGGCCGGAATGAGGACAGCGCGCAGGGCGGGTAGCGAGGGGTGGACCAGGAATAGCGGTGCGGCGGGGCTGACTACATAACGTGCATGACAGGCCGGGCTCCGTTCATCTGGAGCGCGTTCTTCATCTCCGCAAATTTGAATTGGCAGTTTTCGGGCCTCATCGGTCCGGACAATGCTGGCGCGCGCGTGGAATTTGGAAGGAGAAGCCGAGAAGCGAAAACCAGTGAGTAGAGCAGGGGGAAGGCCAAGGAAAATGCGGAAAGCCAGGCCCTCGGTGGTGTCAACGATCAAAAGAGGCGTAATAAATGATGTCTGATGCGGCGAAGGACGGACTCAAGCAAAGCTGGGACAATATTGCCAGGCGCTTGCGCGCTGAACTGGGAGAAGATCTTTATTCGAGCTGGTTCGTGCGCATGGAGCCGGAGGACTATCGCGACGGACAATTGGCGGTATCTGTGCCGACGCGCTTCCTGCGCAATTGGATTCAGTCTCACTATTCCGACCGGCTGCTGAAGGTAGCTCAAACCGAGCTTGGGCCGGTCGATGCTGTTGCCGTCAGGGTGCGGACCCGCGGCCTGCCTACGCGATCGTCCGAGCTCGTCGATCGTTCAGAGCACGAGCCCCCTCAGGAAGTCGCCGCTGCGGTTCCAGCGCAGCCGCCGGCTGAGAAAATTCAAGGGGATCGCGGCTCGCCCTTGGACCACGCCTGCACCTTCGAGAAGTTCATCGTAGGCAAGTCCAATGCGCTCGCCCATTCCGCCGCGATGCGGGTTGCGAGCGCGGCGCCGGGCGCTATCGTCAGCTTCAACCCGCTTTTCATCCACTCCGCGGCGGGCCTGGGAAAGACCCATCTGCTCAATGCCATCGCTTGGCATGTCCGCAAACTGCATCCCGAGCGCCGCGTGCTGTTCATTTCTGCCGAGCGCTTCATGTATCATTTCATCAACGCGCTGCGTTCCCGCGACATGATCAATTTCAAGGATTATTTCCAAACCATCGATGTTCTGCTCATCGATGATTTTCAGTTCCTCCAGGGCAAGTCGATGCAGCAGGAGTTTTGCCACACGTTCAATTCCCTCGTCGATAACAAGCGCCAGGTGATCGTGGCCGCCGATGTGCCCCCGGTTCAACTCGAAAGCATCGATCAGCGCATGCGCTCGCGGCTGACTGGCGGCTTGGTGGTGGATATCGAAACTCCCGACCTCGATCTGCGCTATCATATCCTGGAATCCCGGCTTGAGGCCGCCCGCCAGCGCGATCCCAATCTCATGATCGGCAGCGA
>DATFOT010000132.1:0-2904 GCA_035265265.1 Aestuariivirgaceae bacterium
GCCGGCTCATCGAGACAGAGGAGCACGGGGTCGGTGCACATGGCGCGCGCGATCTCGAGGCGGCGCTGGGCGCCATAGGGCAAGTCGCCGGCCGGATCGTCAGCACGATCGGTCAGGCCAACCTTGTCGAGCCAATACTTGCTTTTCTCGATGGCAGCTTTCTCGGCGTTCTTGTAACTGCGCAAGCCGAAAATGCCCGCAAGCGTGTAGCCCGAAGCACGCATCAGATAATTATGCTGCGAGATCATCAGATTCTCGAGCAGGGTCATGCCGCCGAAGAGCCGGATATTTTGAAAGGTGCGGGCGACCTTGGCCGTGGAGGAAATGCGGAAATCATCCATCCGCTCGAGGAGGAATTGCCTGTCGCCGTTGCGCAGGGTAATGCGGCCCTCCGTTGGCTTGTAAAAGCCGGTCAGGCAATTGAAGACAGTCGTCTTGCCGGCTCCGTTCGGCCCTATCAATGCGGTGATGTCGGTGCGGCCGACCGAAAACGACACATCATCGACCGCCACCAAACCGCCGAATCGCATGGTCAAGTGCTCGACAGTAAGGATAGGATTTTGATTCCAGCTTTCCGCCATCAGCCGTGACCCTGCCCGACGAGATCGGCAGAGACCTTTTTCTTCTCCTTGAGAAACACCGTGGCTTCCCGCGTCGATACCAATCCGCGCGGTCGCCAGAGCATGACGAGCACCATGGCGGTGCCGAACAGCAGCATGCGGAGCTGGGAAGGATCAAAGTCCTGTCCGAAAACGAGCTTAAGGAAGTAAAGCTGGCGAAGAGCTTCAAGTCCCCCGACCATCACGACAGCGGCAAGTACGACACCGAGCTGGCTCGACATGCCCCCCAGCACGACGATAGCGAGAATGGTGGCGGATTCAAGAAAGTTGAAGCTCTCCGGGGATATGAAGCCCTGTTTGGTGGCGAAGAAGGAGCCGGCAAAGCCGCCGAACATGGCACCGATGGCGAAAGCGGTGAGCTTGGTGTTGGTGGTGTTGAGACCCAGCGAGCGGCAGGCAACCCCGTCCTCGCGCAACGCTTCCCAGGCGCGGCCGATCGGCAGGCCCCGCAGCCGATTGGTGACGTAAAAGGTCACGAGCGCAAGAGCGATCGCGAGATAATAGAGAAAGATAAGGCGGTGCAGGTTCGAATATTCCAGGCCGAAGGTGGCAGCGAAGCCTTCTTCGGTGCGTGTGAAGGGGATGCCGAAGAAGGTGGGCCGCGGCACGTTGGAGATGCCGTTAGGGCCGCCGGTGAATTCATGCCAGTTGAGAAGGACAAGCCGGATGATCTCGCCGAAAGCCAAGGTGACGATGGCGAGATAATCACCTCTGAGCCGCAGAACAGGAAAGCCGAGAATCAGTCCCCAGCATGCCGCCAGGATGCCCGCTAGCGGCAGACAAATCCAAAAGGAGAAACCGAAGTAATAGGCGAGCAGGGCATAGGAATAGGCCCCCACGGCGTAAAAGGCCACATAACCCAAATCCAGCAGACCGGCCAGGCCGACGACAACCTGCAGGCCCCAGCCCAGCATGACATAGGTCGCTATGAGGATGGAAACGTCCATCACATACCGGTCGGAGAATGGCATGAAGGGCAAAACCAGCGCGCAGAGAAGCACCACGGGACCAAGGTATTTTCCCAATTCCAGGTTCGCCAGCGGGCGGCTCAAGGGCGCGAAGACGGGTGCGATCGCGGTACTGCGGTTCCATATCAATAAATGCAAGAGCAGCCGGCCGACAAAGACCACGGCGCAAGCGATGATCACGGCCGACCAGCGATATCGCAGGGTGATGTTGGCGCCGCCGATCCATTCTGTTCTTACGCCGAGGATCGGGACGAAAAGTACGGCGGCAACCAGTGCGGCAAGGAGGCAATCCCTAAGGACGACGCCCGATTCCCAGCGACGGGAGGACGCGATCGCTTTGGTCTCGGCAACTGCCATCGGCTAAACCTTTTCGATTTCAGGTTTGCCGAGCAAACCCTGGGGCAGGAAAATGAGCACCATGGCCAGCATCGAAAAGGCGGCAACGTCTTTGTATTCGACGGAGAAATAGGCCGACCAGAATACCTCGATGAGGCCGATCACTATGCCGCCGAGCATCGCGCCGGGCAGCGAGCCGATGCCGCCGAGGACGGCGGCGGTAAACGCCTTCACGCCGGCGGCGAAGCCGATATAGAAGTCGATGACTCCATAATAGAGCAGGTACATGAGCCCGGCGACGGCCGCGAGCGCGGCGCCGATGACGAAGGTCAGGGAAATCGTACGGTCGACGTTGACGCCCAGCAAGCCTGCCATCTTCATATCCTGCTCGCAGGCGCGCTGAGCACGGCCGAGAGGCGTCTGGGTAATTATGTAGGTGAAGCCCGCCATCAGGCACACGGTGATGATCACGATCACGATCTGGATGTTGGAGAGCTGAACGGCAAATCCTCCATGCTCCGTCAGCTTGTAGCCGCCGAGCACGATCGGCTGCAGCGGCTTGACGCGCGCGCCTTGGGCGAACTGGATGTAGTTCTGCAGGATGATCGACATGCCGATTGCGGTAATGAGCGGCGCCAGGCGGAAGGAGCCGCGAAGCGGCCGATAGGCAATGCGCTCGATCACCCAGCCATACATGCCGGCAATGGCCATTGCTATCAAAAGCACGATGACGAGCGCCAGCATGGCCAGTGCCAGACTGGTGGTGCCCACGACGCCGATGGCGATTATCGCGATCAGCGCAACGAAGGATCCCACCATGAACACATCGCCATGGGCGAAGTTGATCATGCCGATGATGCCATAGACCATGGTGTAGCCGACCGCGATCAGCCCGTAGATCATGCCGAGGCTGATCCCGTTGATCAGCTGCTGCAGCGCGTAGGCGGCGTCCAAGCGCGCGCTCTCCTGTCCCGTGAGCG
>DATFOT010000133.1:0-8775 GCA_035265265.1 Aestuariivirgaceae bacterium
CGGCAATGGCACCGATCAGCACATATATGATCGACAAACTATACCGGGAAAATCTCATTTCAGGTGTTTACGGCGACAATTAGATTGGTCGCGGGCAACTTCAGCTTAAGAGTCCCTCAGCTCTCCGATGAGCTGTTCCTCAAGAATGTTTTCCGCAGTGGGATCGCCGACGGCGCCATAGCCGCCCCACGGTTTGAAGCCCAAGAGCCTCAGAAGATCGGGCGTGAGAGCTTGCAGCACCTCCTGCTTCGTCCCGTAGGTAAAATTGGCCATCTGCCGAAACTGCGGTGCACAATAATAAGTCGTAATGCCGTATCGCGGCGCATCCGAGCGATTGAGGTCCGCCGCATGCCATGTGCGGCCTTCGAAGATCAAGCAGGTTCCCGCCGGGCCGGTGACATTGACGGTTTCTTGGGTGGTTGCAGGATCAGGATGGTGCCCGCTGCGATGACTTCTTGGAACCACGCGAGTTGCTCCATTTTCGCTTCTGAAGTCGCTCATCATCCACAGCGCATTGCACACCACCGGCGGATTGATCGGCGTGGCTGAAGGGTTTGGCGGACCGATCACCACCTTGCGCCGCGTTATCGCGCCGGCACGAGCGGGTTCCTGTTCAATGCTCCTCGGCCCCGGCAGCCACCATTGATCGATGTGCATGCCCATTCGCTTGTTGCCCGGATGAGTGATCGTGGCGGCAAAATCCGACAGCAGATAATGCGGCCCAAGCACATGCTCCACGATGGCGCGAGGCAGGGGCGCGCGGAGCAGATCTTGGAACACCCGCCCCTTATTGATCAGCATATAGACCCACTGATTGCCGTCGCCCTCGCTCTGTACGCCATCTCGCATCATCAGGCCCCGGCTGCGCTCGGCTCTCGCCTGCTCGTCGATGCGACCTCGTATTTCCCTGACCTGCTCTTCTCCGATCGCATTCGCAACGATGCAATAGCCGAACTCGTCCATATCTGTTTTCAAGGCTTCAAGATCGCTCGTGGCTCGGGGAAGTTCGTCGTCTGTCCAGTTCTTCATGACGGCTGGCCACTTGCTCTTTGGGTTCCGGCGGCAGCGTTCGTTCGGCGAGGATACGTCTCTGCGATCAGTCCCATCATCTCATACATGACCGAAGCGGCAACCATCGCCGTTATATTATTCGTCTGGTCCTTCGTCGGCATACGTCTTTGCGCCCAAGCTTTTCTCATCGGGAGAGGGAAGGATATCTCCAATCGGAAAACGAGATCAAGGTGACGCAGGGCGATGCTAAGTCGATAGCCTGTGTCGTAGCCTCAAGGCATCCTCGAACGCGTATCCCGCTTCGTCATTGTCGAAATAACAATAGCCGTCCAGGCCGTCTTTGCTGCAGTTGCTGAGATGTTTGGCCCACCCGGCGAGCGTACGGTCGTCATATTGGCCGCGATAGGCACCGTTCGGACCATGCAGCCGCACATAGGTGAAATCCGCGGTCACTTTCACCGGTGATTGCCGCTGGTTGAAATCATAGGCGCAAAAGGCAGCGTTGTGACGCTCGAGCATCTGGTAGACCGAAGGAGCAAACCAGCTCTCATCGCGAAATTCGAATGCAAGCCGATAGCGCTTCGGCACGGCCTCGAGGAATTCCTCAAGGCGCTCCAGATTGATGTGCCAGCGCGGCGGCAGCTGCACCAGCACCGGCCCGCGCTTGCTGCCGAGTGCATCGATGGTCTTGAAAAACCGCTCGCTTGACCGTTTGGCATCCTTGAGCTTCTTGCGATGCGTGATGTAGCGGCTGGCCTTGCACGCGAACATAAATCCCTCCGGAGTGCCGTCGCGCCATTTGGCGAGTGTTGCAGGCGACTGCAATTTGTAGAAGGTGGCATTGACCTCCACAGATTCGTGCTGGCTCGCATAATGAGCCAGAAAGCCTTCGCTCTTCATTCGTGCGGGATAAACCGGACCCACCCAATGGCGATAATGCCAGCCCGAGGTGCCGATATGAATTTTGCCGTCCACTGCCATCACCAGTCAGATGAAGCTGGATTCATTAGCAATTATAAATGAAGTTGGCTGCCGGTTGGAATGGGCTGAGCGAGAGAGATCGCTGATGAGTTGCGTATATGGCTGATCCAGCCAGCAGGAGAACGTCAATGGAAATCAAGAGGAGCGAGTCTCGGCAATCCGGCAAAGGGCCCAGCGATTGGTTCACCGGCACCGTGCGCATCGATCCGCTGTTCAGCGCGCCCGCACCCGCGCGCGCTGCCGGTGCCAGCGTTATCTTCGAGCCCGGCGCTCGGACGGCGTGGCACACCCATCCGCTTGGTCAGACATTGATTATCATGGCGGGCCGCGGCTGGGCACAGCGTTGGGGCGGCCCGAGGGAGTCGATCAATCCCGGGGATGTAATATGGTTCCCACCCGGCGAAAAGCATTGGCACGGCGCCACGGCCACCACATCAATGACCCACATTGCCATACAGGAAGCACAGGACGGCAAGACCGTGGACTGGATGGAGCACGTCAGCGAGGAGCAGTACGGGGGTTAATCGCCTACCCTTCCCGGCTCAGCCGCTCGCGACGCGCAACCTCCGCCGCCGTGGGCGGCTCCATCGCATAATCGCCTGTGATCACGGCGCCCGCGCGCTCGTAGCGGGCGATCGTGACCCCCTTTGACGTCACTCGATTGTCCTTGAGAGCGAACGCTGCCGGCTTAGCGCCCTCCCCGAAGAGCTTCTTGCCCTTCCCCAGAACGATAGGGAAGGTAAACAGGCTGATCTCGTCGATCAAATTATGGGACAGCAAGCTTTTGATTAGATCACTGCTGCCTTGCGTCAACAATGCTGGCCCGTCCTCTCCCTTCAGCCGGGCGACGTCCGCTGCCGCATCATGCAGCGCCACCGATCCCCGCCACGTCAGCTCAATGTTCGAGCGTGTTGCCACGTATTTCGTGATGCTGTTGAACCGCTTGGCGATAAAATCATCTTCACCGCCTTCGGCATACGGCCAATGTGCTGCGAAAATTTCGTACGTCTTGCGCCCGAGCAGCAGCTCGAATGGCTGGTCGAACATTTCATTGATGGCTTGGCCGAACACCTCGTCCATGTACGGCACCACCCAGCCCCCCAGTTTGAAGCCGCGCGTCGGATCCTCTTTCGGTCCACCCGGCGCCTGCATGACGCCATCCAGCGACACAAATGCTCCGGTCATGATCTTTCGCATGGAAGTCTCTGTTGAACTAAATATTTGACATCATACCAACGGGTGGGTATTTTGTATACCAACAGGTAGGTATGGTCAATGGGCGAATTAATCCATCCCTCTAAGGAAAAGCTCCTGGACGCAGCCCTCCAGGTGATACGGACCAAAGGCTACACGGCGACACGTATCGAAGACATCTGTGAGGCCGCAGGGCTCACGAAGGGCAGCTTCTTTCATCATTTCAAGAGCAAGGAGGATTTGGCAGTCGCTGCGGCCGAGCACTGGTCGGCCGTTACCGCAGCGCTTTTCCAAGCCGCGCCCTTTCACCGTCATGCCGATCCCTTGGATCGTGTTCTCGGATATATCGATTATCGAACAGAACTCCTTTGCGGCGCGGTACCTGAGTTCACCTGCCTGGTCGGCACAATGGTGCAGGAGGCCTATGACACGGAACCCGCGATCCGCGATGCCTGCGATCGGTGCATTAGTGACCATGCCGCAACAATCGGAACGGATATAGAAAAGGCGATGACCGCCTATGGCATCGGAGCCGATTGGACTGCGGAGAGCCTGGCATTTCACACCCAGGCAGTTCTCCAGGGTGCCTTCATCCTGGCCAAGGCGAAAAGCGGCCCGGCGATCGCGGCTGAAAGCATCGATCATCTGCGCCGCTATATCGTGCTTCTCTTCCAGGGCCAGAGCGCCGCTGATTTGGTGACGCAAACCGAAAGTATGAGGCATCATGACGAAGAAGGTCAGCACAAAGCCGAACAAGCCGCAAAGCTTACTGAAATCCCAAGGAGGTAACTCGTCATGACCTATGTCGATGGATTTGTCGCCGCCGTTCCGACCGCCAACCGCGATAAATTCCGCAAACATGCTGAGGATGCGGCAGCGGTGTTCAAGGAGCACGGCGCATTGAAGGTGGTGGAATGCTGGGGCGACGACGTGCCGGACGGGGAAGTCACTTCCTTTCCCATGGCGGTCAAGCGAAGGGAGGATGAGACCGTCGTGTTCTCCTGGATACTCTGGCCATCGCGCGAGAAACGTAATGAAGGCATGAAGAAGGTCATGGCCGATCCTCGCATGCAGCCAAGCACAAATCCTATGCCGTTCGACGGCAAACGTGTGATCTTCGGCGGATTTGAAGTGCTAGTGGAATCCTGATCGGCGCCAATTCCGGAGCAGACGGCAGGAGCGCGCAGCAAAATGAATTTCACGCCTTATTTGCTCGATGCAATTGCCGCCATGGTTGTCGGCGGTACATCTCTGTTCGGGGGGCGGGGCGGCATCGGGAACACGATCATTAGACTCTTAATGCTTGGCGTCTTAACAATGGCTTCGATCACGTTCAGATAGACCCGTTCTCTGAGGGAGCGGCAAGATGAAACAGGAGAAACTGCCAGAGCCCTATAGGCCGCTGGACGCGGGAAGCCTGCAATCATATTTGGCTTCTCTGCCCGGCGTTGCGACTCTTCTCGGCGGTGATCCCTGCGCCTGGAGCATCGATGAAGTGGGCGACGGCAATCTCAACCTGGTTTTCAAGGTCCGCGGTGTCTCAGGGGGCGTCGCCGTCAAACAGGCGCTGCCCTATGTGCGGCTGGTCGGTGAAAGCTGGCCTTTGCCGCTCAGCAGGTCGCACTATGAATACTTGGCCTTGACCGAGCAGGGACGCCTCGTCCCCGATCTGGTGCCCGAAATTTTCCACCATGATGAAAGTCTGGCAGTGATCGTCATGGAGCTTCTCGAGCCCCATATCATCCTGCGCCGAGGCATGATCGAGGCCAGACGCTATGAGAGCTTCGCTGAACATATTTCGACGTTCATGGCCCGCACCCTCTATTTCACCAGCGACATGGCACTCAGGGCTGATCGCAAAAAGGCACTGATCGGAAGCTTTGCCGGCAACACGGCGCTCTGCAAGATCACCGAGGACTTGATCTTCACCGAGCCTTATATGATTGCTGCCAACAACCGCTGGACGTCGCCCCATCTCGATGACCTCGCCGCCGAGTTTCGCGACGATAACGAAATCAAAGGTGCAGTCTCCCGGTTGAAATTGAAGTTCATGAGTTCACCCGAGGCGTTGATACATGGGGACCTTCATACCGGCTCGGTGATGGTGACCGCCGCAGACACGCGGGTGATCGACCCGGAGTTCGCCTTCATGGGGCCCATGGGCTTCGACGTCGGCGCAATGATCGGCAATTTTCTTTTGAACTACTTTGCTCAGGAAGGCCACCAGGACAGACCTGGTGCGCGCAATGAATATCGTGAATGGGTGCTGCAAACCACGGTGCAAATGTGGTCGGAATTCGAACGCAAGTTTCTGGATCTTTGGCGGTGCAATCCCATGGGAGACGCGTTCCCACGTGAGCTGTTTGCCGATACCGCGAGTGAGCCGCAGCTCTCAGCGGAGCGCAGCCGGTATATGCGTAATCTGTTCATCGACACCTTGGGATTTGCAGCAGCAAAGATGATCAGGCGCATTCTCGGCCTTGCTCACAATATCGACTTCGAATGGATCAAGGATCACACCGTCAGAGCAACTTGCGAGGCGCGTGCCCTCAGACTTGCCCGCCACATGATGGTCGAGGCCGCGAGTTTCGACTCGATCGCGGCGGTAACCGACAGCGCCCGTGCCATGCGTGAGTGGAGGCCTAAGTTCTCTTAAGCGATGTTTTTACTTTGTCGGCAAACGCGCGGGCGATGGCCTCCCTTTTCGCCGGAATTATTCCACGCTCGGTGATGAGACCGGTTACGTATCGTGCCGGCGTTACATCGAATGCGTAATTCGCCGCGGGCGATCCCTTGGCCACGATTTCAACAGTCTCGATTCGACCATCGCCGGTACGGCCGGTAATTTTTGTGACCTCGTCGGCAGAACGCTCTTCGATCGGTATTTCTCTCAAGCCATCACGAATGGTGAAATCGATGGTCGGCGATGGCAGGGCGACGAAAAACGGCACATCATTGTCGCGTGCGGCGAGCGCTTTGAGATACGTGCCGATTTTATTGCATACATCACCATCGGCCGTGGTGCGATCGGTGCCGACGATGCACAAATCGACGAGGCCGCGCTGCATCAAAAGGCCGCCGGTGTTATCCGGTATGATGGTGTACGGCACTCCATGATTGGCCAATTCCCAGGCCGTGAGAGCGGACCCCTGATTGCGGGGTCGCGTCTCATCGACCCAGACATGGACGGGCACACCCTTGTCATGGGCCATATAGATGGGAGCGGTGGCAGTACCCCAATCAACCGTTGCCAGCCAGCCGGCATTGCAATGGGTAAGAATGTTCACCGGCTCTCCGGATTGCTTCCGGCGCGCGGCTTGTTCGATGAGCTCGAAACCGTGATTGCCGATCGATCGGTTGATCTTCACATCCTCGTCGCAAATCGTGCCTGCTTTTCTATAGGCGGCTTGCGCCCGGTCCCGTGGCGGCAAGTGCTTGAGCAGGGCGCGCATTTCATCCAGCGCCCATTTTAGGTTGACGGCTGTGGGGCGTGTTCTTTCGAGAACCCGACATGCGTGATCAAGGTCTTCATCGGACGGATTTTCCCGCATATGGAGGCAGACACCGTAAGCCGCTGTGGCCCCGATGAGCGGTGCCCCCCGGACCATCATGGTCGTGATCGCATGTGCAGCATCGCCGAGCGTTTTCAAGCTGGTAGTCGCGAACACATGGGGGAACTGAGTTTGATCGATAATTTCTACCGACCATCCATCGGGATTGGTCCAAATGGTTCTGTGGTGTTTGCCCATGACATTCATGATCGGACTCGCTCGCCCTTGCGGGCCACCTGTTGCTGCCCTGTCACAGTTCATTCAAAACGATAAAACTGCTTCCCAATATAGTGATTGTCTCACATTAACCAAATGCCAGCGGCAGTATTCCAGACACGAATCACTGATGCGGAGTTTTCGATGCATGCCGACCAGATTTTGGGGCTGACAGTTTTGGTATTGCGGATCAGCGGCGCAGCCGGGCTGATTGGAGCCGTAATGGCATTGGCAATTGATTATCTTGGAGCCAATCGCGTCGATATCCAGGCCACGACTCTACAATTAACATCTCCGAACGCATCATCGCGCGGGCGGGACCGATTGGATACAGCGGAGAATTACGCCGCCAAGGGCCATCTCCTCCTTGAAGTCCTGCCCGAGGTCAGGCCTTGAAGCACGCGGGGGTAAGCTTCATTGCGCTTTTTTGTTGTCTCGGCCCAACCGCTGCCCTCCCCTCATCAGCGGAACGAACGGACCAATTGCTGTGGGAATGCCAGGGAAAGCAGCCTACGGAAATGCCTGAAGCCGGACTCCTGAGCTGCAGCCGCTATATCGACGGAATTCTCGATATGCAGTCAGTCATGATCGGGTTGGGGGGGGCGTTTCCGCTATTCTGCCTGCCGCAATCCGGTGTCTCGGTGGATGACGCAATGAAGGTCTTCGTCAAATGGGCCAATGAGCATCCAGATGAACTGCACAAACCAGCGCGGGTTTCTGTTGTAGTCGCTCTGAATGCCGCCTTCCCTTGTCGTTAAGCAGGAATTGGTCCTGAACGGCTCAAAAACCGCAAGTGAACACAGCCTCGACACTCTGGATAAAATTCGGATCGACGTCATGCGTGCTCTGCCCGTCGCCCCTAAGCTCCACATTGCCAAGGTGGAGAATGCGATATCGAGCGCCGATCGCAAAAAACTGGCCCACCATGAAGTCCAAACCGGCCAACCCCTGCGCAGCGAAGACAAGATCGCTGTCGTCTAGATCGAATGCTGCAGGCAGGTCCACATCATTGAACGACACATGCGCCAAGCCCGCGCCGGCGCCAACATAAGGCCGCACCCAATCGGCAATGACCGTCCCCGCGAGCAAATTGACCATGCCCGTCGCGGTCGAGAGGTCGCCGTCATCGCAACAATCCGAAGTCACGAGCGCTGGGGCGGCCCGATTAGGATCCCATTCTTGCTGCATGTAACCGACTTCGCCTTCGATGGAGAAGAGCGAACTCAGGCTGTATCCAATGGTGGCGCCGATCCTCCAGCCATTGTCGAATTCAAGCGTGATGTCTTCATTATCCCAATCATCGTCCCAATCTTCACCAAATTTGATGCCCCCATGCAGGGAGGCATACCAATGGCTTTCATTGGCAGATTCATATTCAGCAGGGAGATCTGCTGAATGAGCCGGCGTGGAAGCGGCTAATAGAGCGGCAGCGGCGGCCACACGCGCCCACCAATACAAACTGACTGTCATGATTTACCCGCACCTAGAACGGCAAACAACTAACCCTCTCTGCCCCTATTCTCAAGCATGATTCGGCGGAATTCTGCGATAAATTCCAGGCAGTGGCATAAATCACGCAGCTGCCGCGCGCAGATTGATCAGCAGCGCCATATGCGGTTCCGGCATCGACCGGCTACTTTTTTCGGGGTCACTTTCGCGGTGAGGGCCTTGACAGATTTTACTGGTTTGGAAGGCCTGCGGCTAGGTTTCGGTATGAAAGAAGGGTCGATGCCGGCATGTTTCTCGGCGGTCTTAGCTTCACTTGTGATCACCTTGACCGGCTCGATCGGCGGCAGTTTGCTGATGCTGGCGGTATAAATGT
>DATFOT010000134.1:0-6003 GCA_035265265.1 Aestuariivirgaceae bacterium
GACCTCATCACACGCCGCCGCGAGGCGCTGATTGGCGAAGCCCGCTTCGTCGCGAAAGCGCCGGGCGAGCGCGTTCTCGGGCACAATGCCGAGGCCGACCTCATTCGATACAAGGATGACAGTGCCCTCGAGACGGGGCAGCATCATGCACAGCCCGTCGATCTCCCCGCCGACATCCCTCTCCAGCATCATTAAATTGCTGAGCCACAGAGTGATGCAGTCGACGAGGACGAGCCTGCTCTCGCCGCACGTGCACTGCAACGCGTTCGTCAGTTCTATCGGCTCCTCGAGCGTCCGCCATTCTCTGCCGCGCTGCCGCCGGTGATCGGCAATGCGCCGCTGCATTTCCTCATCTCCCGCTTCCGCCGTCGCGATATAGATGCGCTCCCCCCGATGCCTGAGGGCGAGATCCTCCGCATGGCGGCTCTTGCCGGAGCGGGCGCCGCCAAGGACAAGGATATTGCTCATGGCTTCTGCGGCGGGAAACGCGCGATGAACCTGCCGCGCATGGCTGCCGGCCATTGGCGAAAGGGAACGGCCCCCATCTCGCTCCCGCCATGCAGGTCGAACCAGTCGATGATCGCCTCTGCCGTCTCGCGAAGGGGCCGAAAATCGCCGGCAAGGTAGGAAAACCGCTGATCGTCCCGGAACAGCACGTTGCAATGGCGTCGGCATGACCACAAGCACGCCTGCCTCTCGACGCGCACGTCATCTCGCCCGCGCTGCTTAAGGGCCGCCTCGACATGCTCGATGAGCATATCGCCCCCAGTCCGGCCGTCGGGTCCGGTCTGCTCCTGATCGCTGTAACGGCAGGTTGTACAAAGAACGAGGGCGCGCATAAAGCACAACGGGAGATTACAATTGACGGATCGGTGTCACCAATGGGAAAGAACAGCCGGCCTGTCAACCATCCGCTCCCCATGACCCCCCATTCCATCGCCTTCATCGCGTCCGATGCGCCCGAAGCAAAAGCAGCTCAGCGCAGGCTTGCCAAACGCTACGGCAATGTCCGCCCGGCACAGGCAAAATATATCCTCGCGCTGGGCGGCGACGGCCTGATGCTCCATACGCTGCACCGCCACGGTCATAGCGGCAAGCCAATCTACGGCATGAACTGCGGCTCCGTGGGCTTTCTCATGAACGATTATGCGGAAGATGATCTTGCCGAGCGTCTTGCCCAGGCGGAAGCAACGGTCATTCACCCTCTGCGCATGACTTCCACGAACATGCAGGGGCAAAAGCGGCGGGCGATCGCCTACAATGAAGTATCGGTATGGCGTCAAACATATCAGGCCGCCAAATTGGCGATTGCGATCGACGGCAAGGAGCGGCTGAAAGAGCTGATCGCCGACGGGCTTCTCGTCGCAACTCCCGCCGGCTCGACCGCATATAATTTATCAGCCCACGGACCGATCTTGCCGATCAACTCGCGTCTGCTGGCAGTCACTCCCTTAAGTCCCTTCCGTCCTCGTCGCTGGCGGGGCGCTATTCTTCCGCATGACGCCAGAATAGCATTGTCGGTCCTCGAACCGGACAAGCGGCCGGTGGCAGCAGTTGCCGACCACACCGAATTCCGCAACGTCCGCTCGGTCATGATTGCTGAGGATCCGAGCATCGCGGCCACCTTGCTGTTCGATCGCGGCAGCAATCTTTCCGAGCGCGTGCTCTCCGAGCAGTTCTTGTTCTGAGCTGCAATTTCTCTCGCGCTTAGCGAAGCATTAATCAGCCCCTGCTAGTTTTGACATCGTGAGTTGCGTAACCCGGCCCCAGTGGCTGGCTGTAGTGAAGGTGCCGGACGAGCCAGTCCGGCACCTTTTTCTTTGGGGAGAAGAAATGCTGCGGGAACGGCCTAACACCGCGACGGCGGTGTCGCCGAACTTAAGCCGCGCGGTTGAGAGTGGATTTCAGTCTTGCGGCGATCGCCTGCGGTCGATCGGTTCCGAATTCCGCCACATAGGATAAGAGCTTCAGCTTCTCGTCCATGGCGATACCGTCCAATCCGGCCATGATGGATTCGACGACCCGGGATCCGAACGCGTCGGATGAGACATCCTCGCCGCTCTCCCTTATGCCGCACTCCACCGCGATTGCCGCCCGGATGAGATGGAAGCAGCCCGTCGGCAGGCCGCATCGATTGAACACTGCCCGGAAGTTCGGCGAGCCGCGCTGGTAGAGCAGTCCCTGCACGCGCTGCAATGGAATTCCGGAAAGCTGCGACAGGGCACGGTCGATGAATCGCATTTCGCCGACGACTGCCGCCCGCAGTATCAGCGACGGGGTCAGCAGTTTCTTGTTCAAAAGAAATGGGAGCACTTGATCGAGCTCCCTCTCATCGGCTCCGGCGAGCACGCGTAATGTTGCCGTCTCCTCGGCGGCTGCCACCAGACCGCCCCCATCATCGTCGATCATCAGTGCCGAATTGTCCAGATACTCCTGTATCCGATTGGAAGTCCGTTTCGCTTCCAGAATGCGGATGACGAGAGGAATGTCCTGGCGCGCGAGGAGCCGCTCGACGATTTCGGACTCATGGGCAAACCGTGCATAGAGCTTGCGGTAATCCCTCTCGGCGGGTTCAAAAGCTTGGTTGTCGAGAAGGCCCGCACACACCGGCCAATCCGCGGTCTCGATGATGCATTCGATGCACTCTTCGCAGATATCCCGGCGGCTGGCGATCTGCAGCTGCCGCACCAAATCGCCGATCTTGAGCACCGCAAGCATCTGCCACCGGTCGAGCGCCGCTGTTGAGGCAAGAAACGGCAAGGCGATGAAATCGTCATCGGCAATGATGGTGAATAAGAGATCGGCTTCCAGCGGCGTTATTTCGCTCAACTGCCGCGCCAGGCTTTCCCTGACTTCGACCAGCGGGTCGGTGGCGAGCTTGATCAGTTTGGCAACGACAGTCTCGCGATCCTTTGAACCAGGCTTGCTGGTCGGCAGGAATGCCGCCAGCTGCCGTGCCAGCTCCTTGCGCGCCTCCGCCCCGCCCCGCATGAGGACGTCGTCGAACACACTCGCGTCCAGACTTGCTGCGCCGTCGTCCAAGGAATTGCCCAGTTTTTAGACCGAAGGGGCCCTGCACCCTTCGCCTCCACGGCATTGACCCTCGCAAACAACGATTAATATCCGGTTTACCATGAAAGCGCGCTCAGCCGGCGATCGCGGGTTTCGCGCTGCCGGCGCTTGCGGCTGGCATATGCGTCGCTCTTTCCGCATCACCTGCCAGAGCCTGGGTGGTAACCGCGGTGGTATCCGGCGAAAGCTGCACCACCGGCGCCGTTTCTGCCGGTACCGCCGGGCGTTTCATGGTGCGGAACAGAGCGAAAGCGCCCGTGCCGCCATAGATGAGCACCATATAGGCCATGAAGCCGCCCGAGCCGATCTGCCTCATGAATTCACCCGCGAGCAGCGGCCCGAGGATGGCCCCGATGCCGTAAAGCAGGATGAGCTTGCTCGATGCGCCGAGCATCTGATCTTTGCTGAGGTGATCATTGGCATAAGCCACCACCAGCGAGTAGATCGGCAAGGCGACGAGGCCGAACGCGGTGACGATGCCGATCAAAAGAAACGGCGAGAGTTGGGATGCCGGTACCGCCGCGGCGGCCAGCGCTGCGGCGAGAAAGCTCAAGACGGTCAGCACGCTGCGCCGGTCGTAGCGGTCGGACAGGACCCCGATGGGGTATTGCGAAAGGATGACGCCCACCGGCGGCAGTGCCATCATCAGCGAAATATAAGGCAGCGACAGGCCCAGGGTGATTCCGAACACGGCGCCCATGCTGAAGAATGCGCTCTGCCCCAGGCCATTGGTGAAGACTGCGACAGCCGCCAGCGGCGAGGCCCTGTAGATATCGACCACGCTGACGCCCCTGACCGATTCGATGTTCGGCGGCTCCGAGCGCAGAAGCGAGATCGGCACCAGCGCCAGCGATACCAGGGCCGATACGGCGATGAACCGGGCAAAGCCGCTTTCATCCGTGATGTTGAGCAGAAACTGGCCGCAGCCCATCGCGGCGAAAGTCAGCGTCATATAGACGGAGAGAAGCTTGCCGCGGGTCTTGTTGGTGGCCGCCTCGTTCAGCCAGCTTTCGGCGACGATATAAAGGCCCGACGTGCAAACCCCGGCGACAAAGCGCATGGCGAACCAGAACAGCGGGTCGACCCAGAGCGGTATCAGCAGCACTGCCGTCGACACGATCGATGCAAAGGCGGCGAAGACCCTGATATGCCCGACATAGGTGACAAGGCGGGGTGTCAGATAAGCGCTGAGAATGAGGCCCAGCGAATAGGCCGACATGATGAAGCCGGTCGTGGTCGTGTCGAAATTCTCAGCGGCGGCCCGGATGCCGACCAGCGATCCATGCAGCCCGTTGCCGAGCGCAAGGATCGTCACGCCGAGCAGCAATGCCCAGACTTGCCGCGTATTGCCCCACATTGATGTGCCTCCCGAAAGACAGCGCGACTGCCTGCCGGATCAGCTTGACCGAATTGCGGCGGCGTCGCCGGCGAGCCGCCAGGTCACGTCCGCGGCTGAACTGCCCCGACCTGCCGAAGCTTCAATTCGATGATCGAGGCGTCGAAGGGCTTCACGAAACATTCCGAGGCGCCGCCCCAGATGGCCCTGCCGATGATGCCTGCCTCCGGCCTGTCGGCATAGACCAGAACCTTGGGCGCCGTGCCGCGCTCGGCCCGGTGCAGGCGCCTGATCAGGTCGAAGCTGTCCAGGCCATTGATCGTTTCCGGCATCACGACGAGATCGGCAGGCCGTGTCCGCGATATCGCGAACGCCTGCTCGGCATCTTCCGCGATAGCCAGCTCGAAGCCATAGGCCATGAGAAGCCGAACCAGTTTCTGCCGGTCCTCATCATTGCTTCCGATGACAAGGCATTGCCGCAGTGGGACTGAACTCAAATGCTGCATAGCGTTCCTCGTACTTCCATGCTCGCGATAAAAGTCCTGCGCTCACTTGGTTAATCGCTCGTTAACGGTGCCGGCACCTCTGTTCAGCCGGAGGGAAACAATAGCAATTACAGGCACATCCGAATACCCGCCGCTCAGGACGATAGATGGCGAAAGAATGGCGGCGTTGCCGACTCGCATTGCGACTCGCAACCGTGCCGCCGCCAGCTATGATTGCAGTTCGAATGATTCCGGAGGCTGAAATGGCAGGACTTTGGTTTGAGGATCTGAAACCCGGCGCACTCTACGAGCATCCCATCACCCGCACCGTGACCGAGATGGACAACATGCTGTTCTCCACCCTCACGATGAACCCTCAGCCCCTGCACATCGACCGCCATTTCGCCGCCAAGACCGAATGGGGCGCCCCGCTGATGAACAGCCTGTTCACCCTGGGGCTGATGATCGGCATCTCGGTCAATGATCTCACCGTCGGCACCATTGTCGCCAATCTCGGCATGACGGAGGTGAAATTCCCTGCACCCCTGTTCCAGGGCGATACGATACGCGTGACCACGGAAATTCTTTCCGCGCGCGAAAGCCGCTCGCGGCCGGATGCCGGCATCGCCGAGTTTCACCATAGGGCCTATAATCAGGATGGAAAGCTGGTGGCCGAATGCCGCCGCCAGGTGTTCATGCGCAAGCGGCCCGTCAGCTCATGAGTTTCATCTTGCGGTCTTTGCTCTTCGTGCCTGCCGACAGCGAGCGCAAGATTGCGCGCGCCTTGAGCTCCGAAGCCGACGTCGTCATCCTCGATCTCGAAGATTCCGTGGCCCTGCCGAAGAAGGATGAAGCGCGCCGACTCGCCGCCGAAGCGCTGCAGCGGCATGGCGGCAAGAAGCTGTTCCTCCGCATCAACAGCCTCAGCTCGGGTCTTGCCGATGCCGATATCGAAGCAGCCATGCAAGGCCGGCCCGACGGCATCATGCTGCCGAAGACGCGCTCCGGCCGGGACGTTCTCCGTCTCGCCGGGCTGGTCGGGGCCGCCCTTCCGGTGATTGCCATAGCGACGGAAACCGCATCTTCGCTGCTCGACATGGGCTCCTATTC
>DATFOT010000135.1:0-4596 GCA_035265265.1 Aestuariivirgaceae bacterium
GAGAAATATGGCGTTGCTCGGGCGATTTAGGTTGAAGCGCATCTCTAAAGGTCCTTCCTGATTCGGCTAGGACAAGACCATAGGTCGAAGCACCTGCGCCGAGCAAGAAACGCATGATCCCGAGGCAATCAAAGAGAGGTCCGTGCCTCTAACGCTGCTTTCGCTTCGAAACCCTGTTCGTACGCTCCGCGGATGCTCGCGGCCCATAGCTGACAGGGCTCGCGTTGCCTTTGCCGTGCAGATAAGGCGGTAGGTTATCGGCTATCTCGATCCACGGCAGCTTCTCGGCCACCATCGCATGATAGCTGGGCAGCGGCAGTAGTGTCGTCGCACAGGCAGCGCCCTTTGATCGCCGGCGACGATTTCACGATGCTTCCTGTAAGCCTTGCTCGCCATCGCTACTCTGGTCCAGTTGCTCGATGAGAACTTGTTGCTCCGCGAGAGCATCGGAGGCCGTGGCGACAGTTGCAAGCAAGCGGCGCACGAGACGACTGTCCTGAGGGTCGTCGTGCAGATGGTCGATTAACCGCTCTTGCTCTCTGACGATCGGCGTCGCCTGAGCAACAAACGCTTTTGCAAGCTCCAGAAGTTCATGGTGGGGAATATCCACGTCACACTCCATCGATCAGCCCAAAAGAATAACCGAGGCATGTTCGCGAAGTTCCGGGTGAACCCCTGGGCCGCAATTATTTGTCTGGAAGCAGACGGTGTGGCGCTTCCAAGAGCAGTTTAGCGGTTTTTCACCATTGATGGCCCAATTGCGACGCCTAGCTTTCGCTCTTAGTCTCTGGTGAGGACGATTCGCCAGAACCATTGCCGGAGCTAAGTGCTTCGACAGCCTTTGCAGGAGCCTGAGTTACGCGCTTGACGGCTTTTCTGACCCCCGCAAGGACCTGCTCGACCTTTGTACGCCTTTGACCGACCCGTTTGACGGCCTTCTTTACTGCCCTGCCTTTGACGCCCGCTTTCTTGGCAGCGTAGCGCACTTCATGCTTCTGCCCTCCCGCGACCAGCTTCCGGTCGCGGCCGCGACCACTGCGGCTTTTCTTAGCTCTTGTTGTCTGGCCTCTTGTCGTCTGGGCTCTTTTCGTCTTGGCTCTTTTCGCCATATCAACTTCCTCCCGCGCATATAACGACGAGCATCATACGCTGGGCAAGGCAATTGACAATCGCAAGCGCGAGCAATGCGGTAATTTTCACCAACTACCTTTACGCTGATCAGGGCAGGCTCAACCCCACCGCCGGACCCGCTGCAGTAACTCAAATTGATTTGACACCAGGTTCCGGCAGGTTCGGGATGAGCGCTGCCTGAATTTCAGAACTGTCAAAGGGAGAGGATCATGAAACATATCAATCGCAGAACCGCATTGACGGGGGGTCTGACTCTAGCCGCCATGCCCCTTGTTGCAGGCGCGGCCGGCGCTGTACCGAAGGCTTATGGACCAACCGAAGGCAAAGAGCTTTCCCCCGGGGTTAGGATGGTCGAGCTTGGCACGCGGGACTCCAACATTGCTGCATATAAAACCGTGCAGATGGCCGATATTGTATATCAGCCTGGGGCAGCCGATCCTCCAGGAGAAGTTATGGAAGCCGACATGGTGTGTCAAACCATTGTGGGGGAGCTTGAAGTTACAGCGGGCGAGCAGAAGTTCACCGCAAAAGAAGGCGACGTTTGGAGCTGCGGCAAGGGCAGCACCAAGGAGGCGGCCGCTAATAAGGGAAGCGAAACTGCAGTCATGCGGATTATTATGATGCATGCATAGGTTCGGTCAGAGCTGTTGTGATTCTCGCCTGCCTGTCGCTGGTGCCAACAGCCTGGTCCAGTCCTTTGCTTGAATGATCTCTCTCCCCGAGAGAGTGCAGCCCGGTCAGAGATGGCCGGGCTTTTTGCTTGAGCACAGGTCGTGCGTCGCTTCCGCTGTAGTGCCTCACGGCACCCGGTCATAATGAATGTGTGCTGAACGTCTTGTTCAATGTCCATTGCGGAAACGCATGGCAGAGAATTGGTTTCAAGCCAAACGAGACGTCCGGGAGACCACTCATGACGAAATCCCTCCTTATCGGTGCATTCATTCTTCTGATTGCCGGCACGCCGGCCGGCGCACAGCAATCAAGCGGGCTCATTCAGGGACTTGGCGAGCACGAGCATCCAATTGCAACTGCCAATGCCGAAGCGCAGAAATATTTCAACCAAGCCCTGGTCCTCAGTTTCGGCTTCAATCATGCCGAGGCGATCCGCTCCTTCGAAGCAGCGCACAAACTCGATCCTCTGTCCCCGATGCCCTTGTGGGGAAAGGCTTTCGCCTTAGGGCCGAATTACAACATCGACATCGACCCAGCGAGCGAGAAGCTCGCCTTCGAAACCATCCAGGCGGCCCGCAAATTGGCGGCCGAAGCCCCTGAGCGTGAGCGGGCTTATGTCGAGGCATTGGCCGTGCGTTACTCAGGCGAAGAGAAACCCGATCTCAAGCAGCTTGCGCAAAATTACTCGAAAGCCATGAGAGAGCTTTCCATCCGCTATCCGGACGATCTCGATGCGGCAACGCTCTATGCAGAGAGCCTCATGAATTTGAATCCCTGGCAGCTATGGAGCCTCGAGCACGAGCCCGCCGAGAACACGCTTGAAATCGTCAAGACCCTCGAATCCGTTCTGGCGCGCGATCCCAATCACCCCGGCGCCAACCATCTATACATTCACGCGGTCGAGGCCTCAGGGCACCCAGAGTGGGCGTTGCCTTCGGCCCAGCGGCTTGCCGCGTTGACACCTGCCGCCGGACATCTCGTGCATATGCCATCGCACATCTATATGCTCCTTGGGGACTATACCGCCGCGGCCGAGAGCAACAAGGTCGCCGCCCATTTGGATCACCAATACATCACAAAGGAGCAGGTGAAGGGCGTCTATCCGATGCTCTATCTGCACCACAATCTACATTTCAACGCAGCCGCCAATATAATGCTGGGAAGACATGGCGAAGCAAAGGATACGGCAAAGCAGCTCGCCGCAAGCCTCGCGATGCATGCGACCGATATCGCAGGCATGCAGATCTTCATTACGGAATATTTCGGCCCCTATCCGACCTTCGTTGCTTTGCGTTTCAACGACTGGTCCAGCGTGCTGACCGCAGCCGAACCCGATGACAGCCTACCGGTTTCGAAGGGATTTTGGCATTACGCGCGGGGGGTGGCTTTTTCCGCGACAGGAGAGTTGGGCAAGGCCGAAACAGAGCGGGCAAGCTTGGCCAAGGTGCGCGAGATGCTGCCGGAGGCCAGCGCTTACGGGCTCAACCCCGGATCCGACATTCTCAACATTGCGATTTCCGTGCTCGATGGCCGCATCGCCGTTGCCAAGGGCGACCGCAAAGCGGGCATCACTCATTTTGAAACCGCCGTCGCGAAGCAGGACAAGATCGCCTATAACGAACCGGCCGACTGGTATTACCCCGTGCGCGAGAGCTTAGGCGCCACTCTGCTCATGGATGGACAGCCCGCCAGGGCAGAAGAAGTGTTCCGCGCCGACCTCCTGAAGACCAGGCGCAATGCACGCTCATTGTTCGGGCTGCATCAGGCGCTATTGGCCCAGGATAAAGCAGATGACGCCGAGCTCGTTCGCCGCCGGTTCGAACAAGAATGGCGCTACAGGGAGCTTGAACTGAAGATCGAGCAGTTCTGACGCGAGTCCCTGATTGCGAGCCCCGGCTCAATCGAAGGTCAGTCTTTGAGCGATCCAGCCGAATGGAGGATTAGTTGAACAATCGAACTTACACTGGGAAGTGCTTTTGTGGCGCAGTGACATTCACGGTTACAGGCGAGCCCGCCGCTATGGGGTATTGCCATTGCAATTCTTGCCGCTCCTGGTCGGCGGGACCGATCAATGCCTTTACGCTATGGTCACCCGAAGCACTGAATGTGACTATTGGCGCCGATCAAATCGACAGCTATCAGAAAACCGACCTCAGCATCCGCAAATGGTGCGGGAGATGCGGAGGTCACTTGTTTACCGAGCATCCTCCGTGGAAGCTTGTCGATGTGTATGCAGCGGTGATACCGGCCTTGGCATTCAAACCGGCACTGCACGTAAATTACCAAGACACGGTTCTGCCGATGCGCGACGGGTTGCCGAAGCAAAGAGATCTGCCACGGGAGATGGGGGGTTCTGGCGAGCTGATTCCGGAGAGCTGATCTTCAAGGCGGAGGCGATCGGCGGTCTCAGAACGATGAAATTATGCGACCGCGAATTTCTGCGATGATCGAGTCATATTGATACATCTGTTTGCGTGTTAGAATCTTCTTGGCCGCAGCACGTTCCCGAGCGGCGTTCGCCATCAACTCCGACGAGGCGCGCTGCAGCAGTGATTTCTGTGGTCGAGCATTGGGGTCGATACCGTATTTTTTGAAAATGCGGTTGCGACTGGCGCGGCTCGCGGCGATAATTTTCTGCATTTCCTGTTTCTGAGTGCCGGCAAGTTGAAGGCGCTCGATAACATTGGCGTCATACATCGATGCGTTGGCGAGCTCGATACGCGGGAAAGCTTGCAAGAAAATCGTCAGCAGCATCATAAGTCCAATTTGAAGGATCTTCATGGTGATGCGCCT
>DATFOT010000136.1:0-6224 GCA_035265265.1 Aestuariivirgaceae bacterium
GGGCTCGGTCATTGAACTCGGACGCGTCGTCGGCGTTGTTACACCGACCCTCGATGTTGTTTACGCGCTCACCAGTGCCCGCTGCCGCGTCTCTGCCCGAACACCGCGTGCCTGATATGCGCCTCAATATGCGTTAGAGTAAGTCACCAACAATAACGAAGGAGACCCATCCATGCGGCTTGGACGCGAAAGACCCAGTCGGAATATCGAGGACCGCCGTGGCATGGGTGGCGGATTTGGAATGCCCGGTGGCGGCATGCGCATCCCGATCGGCGGCCGGGGCGGCATCGGCATCGGCGGCATCATCGTGCTACTGCTCCTTTGGCTCGTCTTCGGCATCAACCCGCTCGAACTCCTGAGCGGTGGTGGGGTCCAAGTTCCGCGTCAAACGGAAACGCAGACGCGAACCGGCGAGGTCGCGAACGACCAGACCACGGAATTCGTCGCGCGTGTCCTTGGCTCGACCGAGCGCGTCTGGGAGGAAAAGTTCCGGGCCGCTGGCCGACGTTATGAGCCGCCGACCCTCGTGCTGTTCTCCGATGCGGTGCGGTCGGCTTGCGGCATGGCGCAAGCCGCGGTGGGCCCGTTCTATTGTCCTCCCGACCAGAAGGTCTACATCGACCTGGCCTTCTTTGATGAAATGGCGCGCCGCTTGGGGGCGAGCGGCGACTTCGCCCATGCCTACGTAATCGCCCATGAGGTCGGGCACCATGTGCAGAACCTTCTTGGAACTGCCGACAAGGTCACGCAGGCGCGCATGCAGGCTCCGGAAGCCGAGGCCAACGATCTCTCGGTGCGCATGGAGCTTCAGGCCGATTGCTTTGCCGGCGTATGGGCGAAAAGCGCCGATGACAGCGCGCAGATTCTTGAAGCGGGCGATATCGAGGAAGGCCTGAATGCCGCAAGCGCCGTCGGCGATGATCGCCTGCAGAACCGCTCGAAGGGGTATGTCGTGCCGGAATCCTTTACCCACGGCAGCTCGGAGCAGCGCGTGCGCTGGTTCAGGCGCGGCCTCGAGACCGCCGACATGAATCAATGCGAAACCTTCAATGCCCAGTCGCTGTGATGGTCAGAACGACTTCCCGAGCAAATTGTCGATTGATAGTTTTCCGCCGCCCTTGACGAGGAACACCAGCGTCACCACCGCCCACATCAGGGGATATTCGAACCCGGCGTCGGTCCAGTAGAAGCCGTTCTTCATGTGATGGGAAACGGCGGTCGCGAGAAAGAGAAAGATTGCAACCGCGGCAATCCGTGTCAGAAAGCCCGCCGCCAGCATGATGCCTCCGGCGAATTCGGTCAGCGTCACCGCATAGGCCCAGAACAGTCCAGGCTCGAAGCCTTCCCCTGAGAAATAGGCGGCAGTCTCTGCCATGTCGGCGTTCACGTGAATCCAGCCATGCATCGCCATGTTGAAACCGGCCACGAAGCGCAAAAGCGGCAGGGTCCAGTCCTCGAGCGCTGCATAAACCTTGCCTAGCGATGGGAACACGAGGCTGGAAGCATATCTCTTCATCCTGAACTCCGATTGAGCCCGGCATTAGGTTGCGCCGGTCCGTTTCAGCTTATACGCTCATTGCAAGCTCTTGCAGCAATCAGGACCCAACCATGCTGCTTCTCATCACCGGTGCGACCGGCAAAGTGGGGCGCCGCTTTATAGATCGCATTCTCGCAGATCCTCGCTACGCAAGCGCCAGGCTGCGCGCCCTGTGTCACCAGCGCATGCTTGAGCCAGCCGACAGGCTGGAGGTGGTTGCCGGCACGATCTCCGATCGCGACTGTGCTGAGGCGGCGGTTGCCGGTGCCACGCATGTTGTCCATCTCGCGACTTGCAAGGAAATGCCGGAAATCGTGATGGATGTCGCGGTCAAAGGAATGTTCTGGCTCCTGGAGGCGTTCCGTACGAGTTCGACTGCGCGGCAATTCATCCTGATCGGCGGCGATGCCGCTGTCGGACACTTCTTCTACGACCATGGCGCCCCGGTCACCGAGCACACATCCCATAGTGCCTATCCCGGTTGTTACGCGCTTTCCAAAGTCCTCGAGGAAGTGATGCTGACGCAATTCGGCATTCAATACGGCGTCAACTGGTGCACCTTGCGGGCTCCTTGGATCATGGAGAAGGACGATTTCCGCTTCACGCTGTCCTTCGGCGACGACCTGTTCGGCGGCCCCGATTGGAAGACTCTGGTGCCGAAATCGGTTGCGGATCGGTGTCGGCAGGAGGGAACCGTACCGCTGCTTCGGGATGCCGAAGGCCGTCCTCTCAAGCGCAATTTCGTGCATGTCGACGACCTCGTCGAGGCGATGGTCGCCGCCCTTGATCACCCTCTGGCTGAGCGCGAATTGTTCAATGTGTGCATGGACGAGCCCGTCGATTATGGAGAGGTGGCGTCCTATCTCCTGCACACGAGAGGGCTGCCGTCGATCGACATTCCAAGTGCCTATCACTCGACCTGGATGGATAACAGCAAGGCGAAATTTCGGCTCGCCTGGCAGCCGAAATATGATGTCAGGAAACTGATCGATTCTGCATGGGGCTTTCGTCGGGCACCGGATGATCCCCGCAAGGTTTGGTATCCCGGCTAGAGTGCCAGCCGGCAGTTGAAGAGAGGCCGGCGTCGGCGTAATCTTCCTCTCGCCCGCGCCATTGGCGCATGCAATAGGCAAGGGGAGGAGAGCGCGAGGCATGATCGCGCTGACCCGCAGCTACGTCCACGGTGCCAGCGATATTCCGCTGTTCGGCGACACGATCGGCGAGCATTTCGATGCCGTCGTGCGGCGCTGGCGGGACCGGCAGGCGCTGGTCGTCAGACATCAGGATATTCGCTGGACCTATGGCGACCTGAAAGAGCGGGTCGATGCCTTCGCGGCCGGTCTCGTGGCCCTCGGTCTGGAACCCGGCGACCGCATCGGCATATGGTCGCCGAATAATGCCGAATGGGTTGTCACGCAATTTGCCACCGCCCAGGCCGGGCTGATCCTAGTCAACATCAACCCCGCCTACCGATTGGCCGAGCTCGAATACGCGCTCAACAAGGTTGATTGTCGCGCCCTTATCACCGCCCGGAGCTTCAAGACCAGCGACTATCTCGGCATGCTTCGCGAGCTCGCCCCGGAGATCGATTCCTGCGTGCCCGGCCGGCTGCGTTCAGCGAAGCTGAAGTCGCTTGGTACCATTATCGTCATCGGCGATGACGCGGTGCCCGGGATGCTGACCTTCGCCGAGGTTTCGGCGATGGGAAGCGAGCGCCACCGCGTGGAGCTCGCGGAGCGCAGCCGAAAGCTGCAATTCGACGATCCGATCAATATCCAATTCACCAGCGGCACGACAGGTTTTCCGAAAGGCGCAACGCTCACCCATCACAACATCCTCAACAACGGCTTTTTTATCGGCGAGGCGCTGCGCCTCACTAGCGACGACCGCATTTGCATCCCCGTCCCCCTCTATCATTGCTTCGGCATGGTGCTGGGCAACCTGGCATGTGTGACCCACGGCTCGGCGATGATTTACCCCGCAGAAGCCTTCGATCCCGTTGCCGTGCTCGAGACGGTGGCGGGAGAGCGTTGCACCGGCCTCTACGGCGTGCCGACCATGTTCATTGCCGAGCTCGACCATCCCCGTTTCAGGGAGTTCGATCTGGGCTCGCTGCGCACCGGAATCATGGCCGGCTCGCCATGTCCTATCGAAGTCATGAAGCGTGTCGTGCGCGACATGCACATGTCGCAGGTCACGATCTGCTATGGCATGACCGAGACGAGCCCGGTAAGCTTCCAGAGCTCGGTCGATGATCCGATCGAGCGGCGGGTTGGCACGGTCGGCCGCATCCATCCCCATGTCGAAGTGAAGATCATCGACGAGGCGGGGCGGATCGCGCCGCCAGGCGCGCCGGGCGAGCTCTGCACGCGCGGCTATTCGGTCATGCAGCGGTACTGGAACGATCCGGATCAGACCGCCGAAGCCATCGACTCCGGACGGTGGATGCACACCGGCGATCTGGCAACTTTGGACAATGAAGGCTATTGCAACATCGTGGGGCGCATAAAGGACATGGTGATCCGTGGCGGCGAGAACATTTACCCGCGCGAGATCGAGGAGTTTCTCTACCGCCATCCCAAGATCCAGGATGTGCAGGTGATTGGTGTTCCCGACCGCAAATATGGCGAAGAGCTTTGCGCCTGGGTGAAGCTGAAGGCGGGCGAAGAGGCGAGCGCCGAGGAGATCCGGCAATTCTGCGAGGGGCAAATCGCCCATTACAAAATCCCGCGCTATGTGCGTTTCGTGGACGGTTTTCCGATGACCGTGACTGGCAAAATCCAGAAATACCTGATGCGCGAGCACATGCTGCGTGATCTCGGCGTGATGGAGGAGAACACCGCGTGATTCACCCTTGCCCTTGTCCAATGTTGCGATTAGCGTCTACGCCTGTCCGAAGGGCTGGGTCGATCTCCGCCAGGGGCAAAGATAACGAACATTAGGGGAGGACCCAATGCGGTTCAGTCGCAGACAATTTTTCCGGACCACGGCCGGCGTGCTGGCCTATGCCACCGCCACCTCGGTGCTGAAACGCGCCGGTATCGCCCAGGAGGCGCCGATCCGTATCGGCAACATCCTCGACAAGACCGGCGTGCTGAACATCTACAGCCTGAAGCAGATCTCCGGAGTGGCAATGGCTGTCGATGAGATCAATGCGGCGGGCGGCCTGCTCGGGCGCCCCCTGGAGCTGCATTTCTACGACTCCCAGTCCGACAACCAGTTCAACAATCAATACGCCACCCAGGCGCTCGTCGACGATGAGGTCAAGGTGATCCATGGCGGCATCACCAGTTCCGCGCGCGAGGTCATGCGGCCGATCGTGCGGAAATACGGCGGATTGCTGTTCTACAACTCCCTCTACGAGGGCGGAGTGTGCGATCGCCGTCACGTCAACACGGGCATGGTGCCGGCCCAGCAGCTCGAACCGCTCGTGGACTACATTGTAAAAGAGAAAGGGCTCAAGAAGGGCTATATCCTTGCCGCCGACTACAATTACGGTCAAATCACCACGAAATGGATGAAGAAGCTGCTGCGCGAGGCCGGCGGCGAGGATGTCGGCGCCGAGTTTTTCCCGCTCGACGTCACCAATTTCGCTCCAGCCATCTCGCGCATTCAGGTTGCCAAGCCGGATGTGGTTTGGTCCGTCCTGGTGGGTGGCGCTCACATTGCATTTTACCGCCAGTTTGAGGCCACCATCGGCAAGAAGAACCTGCCGCTCGCCTCGACAACCTACGGCGTCGGGCGCGAACAAACCGAACTCAGCGCCGATGAGGGCGACGGCATCATCATCGCCACCTCATTCGTCGACTCTCTGCCGACCGACAGCGCCAAGGCGTTCGTCGCGAAGTTTCATAAATATGTCGGCAACAACGAGTATGTGGGCGAATACGGAGAATACGGCTATCGCGGCGTGACGCTATGGGCCGAAGCGGTAAAGAAAGCCGGTTCGCCTGAGCCGGATAAGGTCATTGAAGCTCTGTTGGCAGGCGGCATCAGCGTGCAGGGTGCCGGTGGTCTCTACACGATTGACGGTCAGACCAACCACACGACTTTCGACATCCACGTTGTGCGCGGTAACCGCAATCAGTCGTTCGACGTGATCAAGTCTTTCCCGCAGCGGCCGCCGAAGGATACGCAACTGGTTTGTGACCTGCATAAGAATCCCGACGACACCACGCAATACGAGCCGCAAATCTGACGAGGAGCAGCCGGCACAGGGACCTGCCAAGCGCGAAGCAACCGAACTTTCTTCCGGCCGCTTCGCGCCCAACCCTTCCGCTCTCGCGTGGGACTGTTTCCGGGAAGGAATTCCGTGTTGCAGCAGATCGTCGCCTATCTCTATCAGATCGGATTCTCCTTCAGCATCTTCGTGCTGATCAGCCTCGGGCTCGCAATAATCTTTGGCATGATGCGGGTAATCAACCTGGCGCAGGGCGAGTTCCTCATGCTCGGCGCCTATGCGTCCACCTATGCGGTCAAGGCAGGGCTTGATATCTGGCTGTCTTTCCTGGTGGCGGCGGTTGTCGTCGGAGTTTTCGGAATGATCGTCGAACGGGTGCTCATTCGCTTCCTTTACGGGCGCCTGCTGGACACGCTCCTCGCGACTTGGGGACTGAGCCTGTTTCTGGTCGGGGGTATCACGACATGGCTTGGCCCCCAGACCGAGAGCATGGCTGCCGACCTGGGC
>DATFOT010000137.1:0-4433 GCA_035265265.1 Aestuariivirgaceae bacterium
TCGTCCGTGGGTTCGCATGAAATCCTCCGTGTCCGGCCGCCGCTTCAGCTGTTCGGCATACAAGCCTCCGAGCGCGTAGGTAAGCCGCCCCTTACGGTTCAATTGCTCATCGGCAAGCTCGATCATCAGCGAATTCGGCCAGGCCTGCGGCCGCAATTCGATGAGGCGGGAGAATATCCATTCCTCGCTTTCCGCTTGGCCGGATTGTGCCATCAATATCGCCATGGCCGCCGTCGAGCGCGAGACACCCATATGGCAATGGACGAGCAGATGGGGATCTTTGCGCACCGAAGCTTCATCCGCCATTGCGTGGCCGAAATTTAATATGGCTTCGACATGCTCTGCATTCGGCAGCACGAGGCCGGGGCCGGGCTGGATCACGTCATGAAATTTGAGCGTGGTCCGGTGATGAAGGTCGAAGCCCGAAAAGGCATCGGGTTCCGGCCACTCCGGATCGAGGATGGACAGGACGTGGGTGACACCGCGCGAGCTGTGATGGCCAAGCTCTTCGAGACCGCAGATGGTCAGGAGAGAGGTGAGGGGAGCTTTCATGTAGTCATATATGGGGAGTTTTCATGTATTCGTATATGGAAGAGGGTCAGGCCCGGAAAACGTGTTTGATCTATGGCTTCCTCTCATCCAACCACTCCGGATCGTTTCAAGGCCGCAATCTTGTCCTTGTCCAGCTTGAGGAGAGAATGCAGCACTTCATCCGTGTCGGCTCCGAACGACGGCGCCGCTCGCTCATAGCTCACCGGGGTTCTTGTGAGGCGGACGGGATTGGCGATGCCGGGCGTCTTCACCCCATCGGCACGGGTCAGCTCGATCTTCATGCCGCGGTGAAGCACCTGCGCATCGCCGAACACCTGTTCGATGCTGTTGATCGGCCCGCATGGGATCGCCGCCGCTTCAAGCGCATCGATCCATTCCTGGGTCGCGCGTCTGATCATAGCCTTGGCGATGAGGGCAGCCAGGCTCGCGCGGTTTTCGACGCGGCTGCGATTGTTGCTGAAGCGCGGATCATCGGCCAATGCGCCGAGCTCGGCAATCCGGCATAATTCCCGGAACTGCCTGTCGGTCCCGACCGTGATGATGATATGCCCGTCCTTGGTGGCGAAGGTCTGATAAGGAACGATGTTCGGGTGGGCATTGCCGAGCCGCGGCGGCGAGGCTCCGCTGACCAGGTAATTCAGACCCTGATTTGCCAGCACCGCAACCTGGCTGTCGAGGAGGGCGACATCGATATATTGGCCCTCTCCGCTGCGCTCGCGATGCACGAGCGCGGCGAGTATTCCGGAAACGGCGTAGAGGCCGGTGAACAGGTCCGCGAATGCCACGCCGCCTTTGACCGGTCCGGCGCCGGGTTCGCCGTCGGGCATGCCGGTGATGCTCATAATCCCGCCCATGCCCTGGATCATGAAGTCATAGCCCGCCCGCTTTGCATAAGGGCCGTCCTGGCCGAAGCCGGTGATCGAGCAGTAGATCAGCTTAGGATTGGCCTGCCGCAGGCTCTGGTAGTCGAGCCCGTATTTCTTCAGTCCGCCGACCTTGAAATTCTCCAGCAAAATATCCGATTTCGCGGCAAGCTCTCTTATCAGGCCCTGGCCTTCCGGCTTGGCGATGTCGACTGCAACCGATTTCTTTCCGCGGTTCGCCGACAGGTAATAGGCCGCGTCGCCGCGCGAGCCGTCGGGGTTGGTGATGAACGGCGGCCCCCAGCCGCGCGTATCGTCGCCCTCGCCGGGACGTTCGATCTTGATGACTTCGGCGCCGTAATCGGCAAGCACCTGGCTTGCCCACGGGCCCGCCAGCACGCGTGACAGATCCAGCACGCGAATATGCCCAAGGGGTCCCGTCATGCACCGCTCCATCTTGCCCGAACATGCCGCTTCTATCCCGCCACGCGCGCTGCGGCAATCGAGCCGGCCCGAGGCCGGCATGGGAGGCTGTACCTTCAGCTCTGCAATTTGGGGTGGTGCGGGGAGATTTTGGACTGCGGATTTGGGGTTGGTCTCCCATTGCCCGCCGTTATCGAAACGTCATACTATCCTTCCGGCTAGTGAGAAGCTGGGCCAACCAGACTTCACGAAGCTGTCATGCTATCATGAGAGCAAAAATAAGACCGGGCGCCCAAACACCTGTAATCCTCGGAGGATATTCAATGAACAAACGGAATGAACGGGCTCGTTCAAGCCTGGAGACGATGCTGGCGGCAAGACGTTTCACCCGCCGCACCGTGCTCAAGGCCGGCGCTGCCGCCGGCGCAATCAGCTTCGCTGGCCCGGCGTTGGTCAGGAACGCTTTGTCGGCATCGGGCGAGCTCAATCTCCTGATGTGGTCGGACGAGTTTCCAGATCCGGTGCTGCCGAATTTCGAAAAGCAGACCGGCATCAAGGTCAACGCCACGCCATTCTCGCAGAACGAAGAGCAGATCAACAAACTGCAGGCAACGGGCGGCGAAGGCTTCGATCTCTGCCAGCCGACGCGCGACCGCGCCCCCCAGTTCAAGGACCTCGACGTGCTTGCCCCCTTCGACATGGGCAAGCTCAAGAACAGCGCCAATCTCATTCCATCCATGCTCGAGGGCTCGACGAGCCTGTGGACTTGGGACGGCGGGCTTTATCACCTGCCGCATGTCTGGGGCAGCGAGGCGATTTCCTGGCGCACCGACAAGTGGAACCCGAAGAGCCCGGCCGAACTGAGCTTCGGGGATCTTTGGGGCGACGACGTGAAAGGCCACGTTCAGGGCCGGCCGCATTCGCTGCTGCTCGGCATTGGCTTGTGGATGGATGGAACCGGCAAATTGCCTTCCAATCGCATGCTCGATGCCTTCAAGGATGAGGAGACGTTCAAGAAGATCTACGACCAGATTCTTCCATTCGCGATCGAGCACAAACCCTGGATCAAGCAGTTCTGGGATTCGGCCGACAACACCAAATCCGGCCTGATCGAGAACGATGTCTGGATCGGACAGACCTGGGACGGACCGGCATTGTCGTTGAAGAAAGACGGCAAGCCCGTCAATTATCAGGCTCCCAAAGAGGGTGCCATCACCTGGATCGACGGTCTGGCGATGCCGAAAGCAGCCAAGAACGTCGACCAGGTCTATGAGTTCATCAACTACCTCCACACGCCGGAAGTTGCCGCCCAGCTCGCCGAAGGGTCGGGCTACAATCCGGTGGTAAAGGGAGCCGATGCGCTGCTGTCCGACGTTGCCAAGAAGAACTTTGCCGAAGCCTATCCGGGCGACGCGTTGAAGAACCTGTGGCACCGTCCCCCGGAATCATCCTGGCTCGGAGATCTGAAGCTTGTCTACGCCGACAAGTTCAAATCAGCCTGATCGCAGGTGGCATGAGCTCGATCCGGTCCCGCTTTATTCCGGGGCCGGATCATTTGGCGCCGGGCTTGCGCCAAAACTAAGTTGATGCGCCTGGGGACATGTGAGGCATGAGCGCAGACGTCGAACTCGATCGAGTCACGATAAGGTTTGGAAATTTTACCGCAGTGAAGGGCGCCACCCTTCGGATCAATAACGGCGAGTTCTTTTCCTTTCTCGGGCCCTCGGGCTGCGGAAAAACAACGGTTCTGCGCACGATCTCGGGCTTCCTCGAACCCTCTGAGGGCCACGTCCGCATCGGCGGGAAAGACATGGGCGGCATCGGTCCCAACCGGCGGCCGACCGCGCTGATCTTCCAGAACCTTGCGCTCTTTCCCCTGATGACGGTTGCGGAGAACATCACCTATGGATTGCGCGTCCGCGGTGCGCCGCGCGAGCAGCGCCGCCGCCGTGCCGATGAGCTGCTGAGCCTCATCGCTTTGCCGGGGCAGGGGGATAAGCTCGTAAGCGAGCTTTCCGGCGGGCAGCGCCAGCGCGTTGCCATCGCGCGCGCTCTATGTGTCGAGCCGCAGGTGCTCCTGCTGGATGAGCCCCTTTCGGCCCTCGACCTCAAGCTCAGGCAGCACATGCGCAACGAATTGCGCAGCATACAGAAACGCGTCGGCATCACCTTCATCTACATCACCCATGATCAGGGTGAGGCCTTGACGATGTCCGACCGTATTGCCGTGATGAATGACGGCGTTATCGAGCAGATTGCGGATGGCAAAACCATCTACGATCGTCCCGAGACAGCCTTTGTGGCGAGCTTTGTCGGCGAGAACAATCCCTTTATCGGCCGGGTTGCCCGCGCCACCCATAGCGAAGTCGTGGTCGACACCGGTTTCGGCCCTCTGCGCGGACGCAATTTGAAAAATCTGTCGAAGGGCGACCGTGCGATCCTTTTCATCCGCCCCGAGCTTCTGCGGCTGGGCAATGGAACGGCTGACGCGACATTCGAATCGACCGTCCTCAATGTTGCTTTCGAGGGCAACGCGAGCCATGTGTTCCTGAAAGGTCTCGGTCCCAAGGACATCACCCTGACAGTGGGCCGTCG
>DATFOT010000138.1:0-5554 GCA_035265265.1 Aestuariivirgaceae bacterium
CGCGCGCCGCTTCATACTGACCCTTGGGGATTGCCTGAAGCCCGCCGCGCACCACTTCGGCCATATAAGCCGAAGAGAACAGCGCGACACCGACGAGGGCGCGCAGAAGCTTGTCGAAGTTCACACCGGCAGGCAGGAACAGCGGCAGCATGACCGAGGCCATGAACAGCACGGTGATCAGCGGAACACCGCGCACCGTCTCGATGAAGGTGATCGACAGAACCCTGACCGCGGGCATGGTGGACCGGCGGCCAAGCGCCAGCAGCACCCCGAGCGGCAGCGATACGACTATGCCGGTGACGGCGACGACCAGAGTGACGAGGAGCCCGCCCCATTGATTGGTCTCGACTTCAGGCAGCCCGCGCGGCAGCCCCAGTGTCGCAATGAGAACCCCCAGACCGATGGCGACGACGAGCCCAATCGCGACGGTTCGTCGCCATTTTGTTTCCCGCCGCATGCCTTGCCAGGCGATGAAGGCGAGAAAGGCCCCCGCAGTGAGGATGTAATCGATCCAGAAGCCCCATGGCCTGAGCGGCGGCTCGGAGAGCGAAGCGGTCGCTTCCCCGATGGCCGCAGCCAGACCGGAGAAGGGAGCGGCGATCCAGCCGAAGAGAGTTCTAAAGGCGGCAGTGCTGAAGAGGATATTCAGCAGCGCGTCGAGGACAAAGCCCAATGCATGAACCAGCGAGCCGATAAAATTCAAAACAGCGGCGAGCAGGTCGAAAAAGAAGCCCAAACCGGCGTAAGGAATGGGGGTGCCATAGAGAAGATAAAAGCTGATGATCGGAAAGGCGACGAAGAACAGCACGGCATTCAGCGCTTTCCCGGGAATCCTCGGAATAAGAAGAGGAACGAGCAGGGCGATGAACAGGAAGAAGACGACATTGGGCCGCCAGCGCAGCGCGATGGGATAAAAACCGTAGATCCATTGCGGGAATTTGGCTTTGGCATAGGCCCAGCAGGCGCCGAGCGGCTTGCCCTCGGCCAATGGCGCGATGCAGCCCTCGCGGTTGTCCGCATTGAAGACGGCGTGCAGAACGGCCCATTCGAACAAATTCCAGACGGTATTGGCAACCAGAAGGGCAAAGGCGCCGGCGAGGAGAGCGACCCACCAATTCGGCACCAGATTATTCAGGAGCCATCCGTTCAAGCCGATATAGGTGGAAGGCGGCAGCGCGACCGGCGCATCTTCGGTGCGCACGAAGGCGATCTCATGGTCGCGCACGGCCGTCATCGTTCGACCAGCCTCATTTTGGCGTTGTACCAATTCATCAGGCTCGAGGTGAGCAAGCTCAAAGACAGATAGACCAGCATCCAGATGCTGATCACTTCGATGGCCCTGCCCGTCTGATTGAGAATAGTGCCGCCAACGGCAACGAGTTCGGGGTAGCCGATCGCCACGGCGAGCGAGGAGTTCTTGGTGAGATTGAGATACTGGCTGGTCAGCGGCGGGATGATCACCCGCAGAGCCTGTGGGATCACCACGAGCCTGAGGATCTGAGGGGCGCGCAGGCCAAGCGCAGCCGCCGCTTCGGACTGCCCATAGCTGACGGCAAGGATGCCGGCGCGAACGATCTCGGCAATGAAGGAGGAGGTATAGATCGACAGCGCCAGAAACAGTGCGATAAATTCGGGAATGATGACCAGACCGCCGGCGAAGTTGAAACCCTTGAGCTCGGGATATTCGAAGCTGAAGGGTTTGCCGGTGGCGAGCGCGGCTAGCACTGGCAGGCCGATGATAAGAGCGAGCGATGCCCAGCCTGCGGGAAACTGCTCCCCCGTCTGTTCCTGCCGGCGGCGGGCCCAGCGACGAATAACAAAGGCCGCCGCAAGGCCCAGAATAAGAGCAAGAGGAATGGCGACGGCCGCACGCTCGAAAATGGGTCCGGGAATGATCAGGCCGCGGTTGCTCAGAAAGCCGCCAAGGGACACGATCGAGAAGACATCGCCGAAAATGCTATCCGTCAGTCGCGTGATGAGGGCGATGGCAGCGAAAAGGCCGACGGTGGCCGCCAGCCGATAGCTGCCGAAGGTCGTTCGCCTGAACACCATGGCGAAGCCATAGATGGCCACCGCCAGCAACAGCATGAAAGGGAGAAATCCGCTGCCCGGCAGCGGAATGCCAATCGCGATCGCCTCGCGGGGACCCGGCAGCGGTTTGAGGACCGCGGCATACCAGATGAGAATCTGAATGAGAAGCGGAACGTTGCGCACGCATTCGACATAGACGGTGGCTACCCCGGAAATCACCAGATTGCGGGATAAGCGCATGATGCCGATGAGGAAGCCCAAGATGGTCGCGGCGATGATGCCGCACACGGCCATGATCAGGGTATTGAAAAATCCGATGAGGAGCGCCCGACCGAATGTCGAGGCGTTCTGATAGAATATCGGCCGCTGGATGATGTCGAAACCGGCGGTGGAGTAAAGAAAGCCCCAGCCGAAATTCTGATTGAGGGCGCGGAGGTTTTCGGTGGTGTTCTTGACGATCTCATAGCCGAGCCAGACGAGGAGTGCCAGGAGCGCGGCCTGAACGAGCAGCGCACGCACTTTCGGATCATTGAACCAGGCGACCTTCGCTACGGCCGGTCGATCAGCAATAGCGGTCATACTGCCCTTGGTCCCATGCTCCCACAGTGCTCGGACTTCGGTTTGCCTCTTTTCACCCGATGCAGCCGCCCCAATGATCGGTCAGAACCGGCTGCCGGATTTTGATCCCCGGCAGCCGCACAATGCGTTTAGCGAACGGGCATTCCGTATTGGAGACCGCCCTTGCTCCACTGAGCATTCTTGCCGCGCTCGATCTTCAGGGCAGAGCCGGCGCCGACGTTCTTGTCGAAGATCTCGCCGTAGTTGCCCACCGCCTTGACGATGTTGACCCCCCAATCATTGGTTAGGCCCATGCCCGTGCCGAAATCGCCTTCCGCACCAAGCAGGCGGCGAATTTCCGGATTGGTGGACGCCTTCATCTCCTCGACATTCGCTTGGGTGACGCCGAGCTCCTCGGCATTCAGGAGAGCGTAATAAGTCCATTTCACCACGTTGAACCAGCCATCGTCGCCCTGGCGAACGAGGGGGCCGAGCGGTTCCTTGGAGATGATCTCCGGAAGAACCAAATGGTCGTCGGGACTTGCCAGCTTTAGACGGTCGGCATAGAGGCCCGACTGATCGGTTGTGAAGGCGTCGCAGCGGCCTTCATCATAGGCCTTGAGGACTTCATCGTTCTTCTCCATGGCCACGACCTGATAGGTCATGTTGTTGGAACGGAAGAAATCGGCAAGATTCAACTCAGTGGTGGTGCCCGTCTGGGTGCAGACCGTGGCGCCGTTGAGCTTGAGCGCGCTGTCGACACCCAAGGATTTCTTCGCCATGAAGCCCTGCCCATCGTAATACATGACGCCGGCGAACTTCAGGCCCAGCGATGTGTCGCGGCTCATCGTCCAGGTGGTGTTGCGCGATAGGATGTCAACTTCACCCGAAGCCAGCGCCGCAAAGCGATCCTTTGCCGTTAGAGGAGTGAATTTCACCTTCTGCGGGTCATTGAACACCGCGGCGGCAACCGCCCGGCAGAAATCGACGTCCAGACCAGTCCAATTATTCTGTTCATCGGGATTGGAGAAGCCGATCAGCCCTTGGCTGACGCCACATTGAACGAAGCCCTTGCCCTTGACATCGTCAAGCGTGGCGGCCGAAGCAGCCGACGCGGCAACCAAACCGACTGCTGCGCCGAATGCATAAGAAAACAGTTTACGTTTCATCTTCCTACCTTTTCACTGATGTGCAACCAACCATGCCGGGATTAGCCCGCTCATCGCATTCGACAATCATATCGTGAATTGCGCCCCGGCCGGATCTCAACACTTGGGTTCTGGTTACTCCCTGCGAGCGCGCTGCCGCGCTCCCGGATCATCCGACCTCAAATCTTTCCTGCGGTCAACCCAAAACGGCGGTTCGCACAGCACTTCCGGCAATTGCTGCGGCGTGCTAACCACCTAGTTTCCCTGCAGTAATTTCAGTTTCCGCCCATCCACGAGCCCAATCATGGCAAAGAAGATCACCAAGCCCGATGTTTTGAAGCCTGAAACGCGCCTGGTGACGGCTGCGCGCGAATTCGCCGAGCATGGAGCCGTCAACCCGGCCGTTTACCACGCTTCGACAATCCTGTTCCCATCGGTCGAGGCCTTCCAGGCCCACAGTCAACCTTATGTGTATGGAAGGCGCGGCACGCCCATCTCTCGCGCGCTGGAACGCGCGATTTCCGAAACTGAAGGCGGTTACGATACGCGGGTCTGCGCGTCGGGCCTTGCGGCCATTACAACCGCGCTGCTGTCTTTTCTGAAAACTGGCGACCACCTGCTTGTGACAGATGCGGTCTATGGGCCGATCCGGCATTTCTGCAACAGCATTCTGAAGCGCTATGGTGTCGAGGTTACCTATTACGACCCGGCCATCGGTTCGAAAATTGCCGAGCTCATGCGGGCAGAGACGCGCATCGTCTATACCGAGAGTCCCGGCTCGCAAACGATGGACATGCAGGATATCGCTGCCATCGCGGATGCGGCCCACGCCCGACAGGCGCTGGTAATGCTCGATAACACGTGGAGTGCGGGCTATTACTTCAAGGCGTTCGAGCATGGCTGCGATGTGTCGATGCAATCGGGGACGAAATACATGGGCGGGCATGCCGACGTGATGCTCGGATCGGTGACATGCACCAAGGAGGCATGGCCGGCATTCAGGGAGGGCTTCGGAACACTTGGCCAGTTCGCCGGTCCCGACGACATGTATCTCACCCTGCGCGGCCTGCGCACTCTCGACGTGCGGCTTGACCGGCACATGAAAAACGCTCTCATCCTAGCGGAATGGCTGCGGTCGCGGCCGGAGGTGGCCGAGGTGCTGCATCCCGGTCTGCCCGGCGCGCGCGGACATGAGCTCTGGAAGCGCGATTTCACAGGAGCCTCGGGGCTTTTCTCGGTGGTGCTTAAAACGCCTTCGCGAGACGCCATGGCCGCGATGCTGGATGGTTTGGAACTGTTCGGCATGGGCGATTCCTGGGGCGGGTATGAAAGCCTGGTGGTGCCCTTCGACCCGAGAAGGCTTAGGTCCGCGACACGCTGGACGCATGAGGGGCAGTGCCTGCGTTTCCACATCGGGCTGGAGAGCACCGACGATCTCAAAGCGGATCTGGAGGAAGGGTTCAAACGGCTGAATGCCGCTGGATGAGCCTTCGAATCGTCATTCCGGCGAAAGCCAGAATTCAGCTTTATGTTTTCGGCTTAAAGCTGGACCTAAGAATTTCGTCAGGGTGACGATGTGAAATAGGGTCGCTGCACAATAGAAAATCCTTCCGCCAGCTTTCGCTTCCGGGATGAAGGAGGGGTGGAGCGGCACCTCGCGGTGGCGCCAACGTTTGGTTTAGTAGAGATGGTGCAAGGGCGCTCCACCCCGGTGATTTTTGGAGGTCACTTTCACGTCACTCGCTTCGGGATGTTTCGAAGCCGCGCCGGCCTAGCACTCAACCCCTGGTCAACGGCAGCCAGTCCACGGCTTGCCT
>DATFOT010000139.1:0-5375 GCA_035265265.1 Aestuariivirgaceae bacterium
CAGGCCGAATTTGAGCAGGTCCTCGGGTTCCAGCCCGCGTAATACGTCCCCCGTGCGCCGATCGTCGATCGACTTGACCTCGGCGTTGAAGCCGATCCCTGAACCTTTGCCGCGCGCTGCGATGATACGCTCGAGCCCCGCGAAGGCGCCGCCGCAGACGAACAAGATATTGGTCGTATCGACCTGCAGGAACTCCTGCTGCGGGTGCTTCCTGCCTCCTTGCGGGGGCACGGATGCGATCGTGCCTTCCATGATCTTGAGCAGCGCCTGCTGCACGCCTTCGCCTGAAACATCCCGCGTTATGGACGGATTGTCCGACTTGCGCGAAATCTTGTCGACTTCGTCGATATAGACGATTCCCCTCTGGGCGCGCTCGACATTGTAATCCGCTGCCTGCAGCAGCTTCAGAATGATGTTTTCCACGTCTTCACCGACATATCCTGCCTCGGTGAGGGTCGTGGCGTCGGCCATTGTGAACGGCACGTCGAGAATGCGCGCAAGGGTCTGGGCAAGCAGAGTCTTGCCGCAGCCCGTGGGGCCAACCAGCAGAATATTCGATTTGGCCAGCTCGACGTCGTTGTTCTTAGCCGCGTGGTTGAGCCGTTTGTAGTGATTGTGCACGGCCACCGATAACACGCGCTTGGCGTGGTCCTGGCCGATGACATAATCGTCGAGAACTTTGCATATTTCCAACGGTGTCGGCACTCCGTCGCGTGATTTCACCAGCGAGGTCTTGTTTTCCTCGCGGATGATGTCCATGCACAATTCAACGCATTCATCGCAGATGAATACGGTTGGCCCCGCAATAAGCTTGCGTACCTCGTGCTGCGACTTCCCGCAGAAGGAGCAATAGAGGGTGTTCTTGCTGTCGCTTCCGCTCGATTTGCTCATGGCTCTCACCTCATTTCGACCAGCGGGGACTACGCACCCTACCTGGAACTTTTGCCCTCAAACTACACACGGGGCGGCTGCCGTCAAATCGGCCGGCGCAAAGACATATCTCAGCATGCGCTGCGTTGGTTAATCAAGGATTGATTGAGCCGGGATATGCGGCTGCGGCAATCACGCTTAAGGTCGAAAACCGCAGCGTGCTTAAGCCTTTCCTTCAACGGGCACCGGCCGTTTGTCGATAACCTTGTCGATTAGGCCGAAATCCCTCGCACCGTCGGCCGTCAGGAAGGTGTCGCGCTCCAGGGCGTCTTCGATCACGTCAAGCTTCTGCCCGGTGTGCTTGGAATAAAGCTGATTGAGGCGGTTGCGCATCTCCAGGATCTCCTTGGCATGGCGCTCGATGTCCGAGGCCTGCCCCTGGAATCCACCCGAGGGCTGATGAACCATCACCCTCGCGTTTTTCAGGGCGAAGCGCATGTCCTTTTCACCCGCGCACAGCAAAAGTGATCCCATGGAGGCGGCTTGGCCGATCACCGTCGTCGAAACCGCCGGACGGATGAACTGCATCGTGTCATAGACCGCCATGCCGGAGGTAACCACCCCGCCGGGCGAGTTGATGTACATCGAGATCTCTTTCTTCGGATTCTCCGCCTCCAGAAACAACAGCTGCGCCACTATCAGCGTCGCCATGTTGTCTTCCACCGGCCCGGCGACGAAGATGATGCGCTCCTTCAACAGCCGTGAATAAATGTCATAGGCGCGCTCGCCGCGGCTTGTCTGTTCGACGACCATGGGAACGAGCAGATTCATATATTGATCGATTGGGTCTCTCATAAGTGTCCTTGGGTCAATGACCCGAATCAGGCCCGACCTTGCCCATAGATAGGTGATCCCTGCCTGGATCGGAAGGCCCGCAGCCCCTGGCTAGCGATCATGGGCGTGGTGGTCATGATCATCATGTTCATGATCGTGATGATGATCGTGATCATGCCCATGCTCGTGGCCGTGTGCATGGTCGTGGCCATGATCGCCATGATCATGCGGCAGGGTAACGGGGTGGAACTCCTGATCCTCTTCCACGGCCTTCGCCAGTTCCTCGCGGGTGACCTTCTTTTCCGTCACCTTCGCTTGGGCGAGAATATAATCTATGACCTTCTGCTCGAACACCGGGCCGCGCAGCTCGATCAGCGCATTGGCATTTTTGCGATAGTAATCGATCACTTTCCGTTCCTGGCCGGGAAACTGCCGGGCCCGCTCCATCAGTGCCCGCTGCATCTCCTCGTCGGATATGGTCACGCCTGCCTGCTCGCCGACCGTACCCAGAAGCAGGCCAAGCCGCACCCGGCGGTTGGCAATCGCCTGATACTCCGTGCGAGCCTCTTCCTCCGTCGTGTTTTCATCAGCAAAGCTTCGGCCTGACTGTTGCATCTCGCGCTGTAGCGCAGCCCAGATCTGATTGAACTCGCCGTCGACCAGCCGCTGCGGGAGCTCGAAATTATATTGGGCGTCCAGTTGATCCAGGATGTCGCGCTTGAGCTTCATGGCCGACATCTGCGCGAATTCGGCCCCAAGCCTGGCCTTCACATGAGTTTTCAGCGCATCGACATTTTCCAGCCCGAGTTTCTGAGCCAGCGCATCGTTGATCTCGGCCGGTTTTGGCACGGCAACGGATTTTACCGTGACGTCGAATTCAGCCGGTTTGCCAGCAAGCTTCTCAACGCTGTAGTCCGCCGGAAACTCCGTTTTGACGAGCCGCGCCTCGCCGGCCTTGGCTCCGGTCAGCTGATCCTCGAAGCCCGGCAGGAACTGTCCCGATCCCAAAACCAGAGGCACATCATCGGCACTGCCCCCCTCGAAGGCTTCGCCGTCGATCTTTCCGACGAATGACAGCATCACGCGATCGCCGTTCTGCGCTTCGCCATCCGGTTTCGTTTCGAACTCGATGTTTTGCGCGGCGATGCGGCCCAAGGCATCGTCCACCTGCTGATCCGTAACATCGACCGTCAGTTTGTCGACCTCGAGGGTAGTAAAGTCCTTGACCTCTATTGGAGGCACGATCTCGAATGTCATGGTGAAGGCGAGATCGCCCTTGCCGTCCATCATTTTCTCGATCTCGCCCTGATCCTGCGGCAGGTCGATCTGTGGCGAATAGGCAGGTTTCAGCTGACGCTCCGCTAGCGCCATTTTGCTGGAATCGTCGACTTTCTTCTGCACGACTTCGGCCATCACCGACTTGCCGTAGATGCGGCGAAGGTGGTTGACCGGCACCTTGCCCGGACGAAAGCCCTTCAGGCGGACCTGCCCGCTCAGCTCTCCGAGTCGCGATGAGAAGTCGCGTTCGAGTTCCGAGGCGTCAACCACGACCTTGAGGGATCGCCTGAGACCTTCATTGACGGTTTCGGTAACTTGCATGAGCGCTCAATCCTTTGGCAGTGCCATCCGCACTGCACTTTTCTGATCACCTCGCGTCCGGCCCAACCATCGTCGATGGGTGAAACTGGTGCGGGCGGAGGGACTTGAACCCCCACGGGCTATGCCCACAAGATCCTAAGTCTTGCGTGTCTGCCAATTTCACCACGCCCGCCTTGGAGCGACCCGGACCGCGGCAACCGGGCGCTTCTATAGCAAAGGCCCCCGGCTCATGCCAATGGAGTTTTGCTGCTTGGCGAGCCGCTGCAGCACCGGCGGGATCCTGGCCGGCAAATCCTCTGCGATGAGACCCATGCCGGAAGCAAGAGCAGCCTCGCCGTGAATGAAAACGGCTGCCGCCGCTGCTTGAAAGGGCTCCATGCGCTGGGCAAGAAACCCGCCGATCATGCCTGCCAGAACGTCTCCTGTCCCTGCTGTGGCTAGCCCCGGTGGTGCACTCGTATTGATCGCCGCCATGCCATCGGGCGCGGCTATGACGGTGTCGGCACCCTTGAACACCAGGATGGCGCCTGTGAGCAGCGCCGCCTGACGGGCCAGCGCGACCTTCGATGCCATGGGTTCATCCAGTCCTTTGAAGAGCCGGGCGAATTCCCCGGCATGGGGTGTCATCACGACCGGCCGCTTCGGCAACTCTGCCACGGCCGTGTAAAGCTCTCCCGCGCTGTCTTCGAACGATGTCAAGGCATCCGCATCGAGCACCACCGAGGCTCCCGAAGCCAGCGCTGCGCGAACCTTGGCGCAAGTCTCCTCGTTGACCCCGAGTGCCGGTCCGAGCACAGCCGCATTGCGCCGTCTGTCGGCCAGAATCCGCGCCAGGGCCAGAGCGTCATCTGCTTCAACGAGCATGATCGAGGTGAGATGGGCGGCATTGATGTCAAGCGCCGCCCTGGGCGATGCGACCGTCACAAGCCCTGCGCCTATGCGCTGTCCGGCCGCTGCCGCAAGCCGGGCTGCTCCCGTGTTCCAAGGGCCTCCGGAGGCGACCACCAGATGCCCCGCGGCGTATTTATGTTCGTCTGCCTTGCGTTGCGGCAATGTCCATAAGCGCTCCGAGTTTTCGAAGAGCCGCGGCGCAGCGGAGGCCACGGCCTCATTATTTATGCCGATATCCGCAACGATGACCTCGCCGCAAAACCCTCGTCCCGGGTAAAGCAGCAGCCCTGGCTTTTTACGGCAGAAGGCTACCGTCAGATCCGCCTTGACTGCCGTGCCCAGGACCTTGCCGGTCTCGCCATGGATCCCGCTTGGAATATCGACGGCGGCGACCGGAACATCGAGGAGAGGGAGCTTGTCAATCAGTTCCGCCGCGAGCCCCGCGATGGGTCGCGAGAGGCCGGTTCCGAACAGCGCATCGATAACGAGTCTGGCCCCGTGCAGCGCCTGCGGCGATGCTGAAAGAATATCGCCCTGCCAAAGCGCAGCCATCGCCGCGGCCTCGCCGGGGAGCGACATGCGTTCGCCGACGAGCACCACGCGCACGGCCCAGCCCTCGCGCTGCAGATGGCGTGCAACGACAAACCCGTCTCCGCCATTGTTGCCGGGCCCGCAAAGCACCAATGCAGGCCGTTTCGTCCACCGTTTGATGATCGTCTCGGTCACCGCCCTGCCGGCGTTTTCCATAAGCGCGTGACCCGTCACGCCTCCCTTTATCGCGTGCTGTTCAGCCAGCGCCATCTCCTTCGGCGTCAGCAGTTCGAGGCGGTGAGCTGAGGACAGCGCGAGCATGGCTTGGGCTCCTGGAACACACCGTCCCTTTACCACTTTCCAAGTCCCAGGCCCCTTTTTAGCAATTGTTAACGACCCGGCTTTACGACTCATAGTTGTCTTTACTGCTTAGATGAATCCAGAGTTGTATCATGCACCGGCGTAACTTTACCCAAAATACCTCAGGTTCCGTGGCGGTCATCCTCGGCATGGTTGCGACGGTGATGATTGGTGCTGCGGGACTAGCGGTCGATTTCGTGAACGCTTCTTATATACGCACATCGCTCCAGCATGCGCTCGACAGCGCGGTTCTGGCGGCTTCCTCAAGTCACGTCGAAACGGAAAGCGAG
>DATFOT010000140.1:0-5264 GCA_035265265.1 Aestuariivirgaceae bacterium
ATTGTCCAGCTTGAGAAGGGGATCATCCTCGGCCGGCGGCTCGGCTTCAAAGACGTCGAGCCCGGCACCAGCAAGCCGGCGCTGTGTCAAGGTTTCGGTGAGCGCCGCCTGATCGACGATCGGACCGCGCGCGGTGTTGATCAAATAAGCGCTCGGCTTCATCAGCCGCAGACGCTCGGCATTGACCAGATGACGGGTTTCGGGGGTCAGCGGGCAGTTGACGGTGAGAATATCGGAACGGCGGAAAACCTCTTCGAGGCTCGTCAGCTCGACCCCAAGCTGGGCTGCTGCAGCCTGGTCGGCATAAGGATCATGGGCGATGAATTTCATGTCGAAAGGCTTGGCGAGGCGGAACATTTCAGCGCCGATGTTGCCGATGCCGAGCGAGCCCAGCGTCAGGCCGACGAGACCAATGCCCATATGCTCGGCACGCTGGTTGAAACCCGCGGGCCCGGCGCGAGTGAGACGATCCTTGATGAGGAGCTTGCCGGTCAGGGCAAGCATGAGCGCAATGATCGACACAGCAACCGGGCGGCGGACACCATCGGGGGTAATGACGACGGCGATGCCGGCTTCCGTGCAGGCGTCGACATCCACATTGTCATAGCCTACTCCGAAGCGAGCGACCACCGACAGGCGCCCGCCCTGAGGTATGCTTTCGCGTGCGAAACGGGGCACGAGCAGAATCAGGGCATCGAAGTCGGCAAGGTGGCGCGCCTCGATGGGGTTAACGGCCGGCAGAAAAGCCATTTCAACGCCCGGAGCGTTCTTCAGCGGCTCGAGATCGAAGTCGGGAAAGGTGGGCGAACCATCCGGTTTCTTGAAATCGCCGGAAAGAGCAACTCGGAACTTATCGGCCATGCAAGTTCCTCAGCTGACTGCAGCTTTGCATTTGGTGCGCAAGGCCGTTATCGCCTCCGCCAAGGCATTGTGCAAAACCCAGACATCGCCAGAATAGCAGATGAAATCGAAGCCCTGGGCAAAGAAAGCGACACCCTGGTCCACGGTGGGCACCAGCCGGCCCAGAGCTTTCTTGCGCTTGCGGGTGGCGGCGACCACTTGTTCGATCGCTTCCTTGAACTTGGGATGGTCGAACTGGCCCGGAATTCCGAGCGATACCGAAAGGTCGAAATGCCCGACCCACAGGCAGTCAACACCCTCAACGGCCGCTATGGCATCGGCATTGGCCACGCCTTCAGCGGTCTCTATTTGGCAAAAAAGAGTGGTGAACTCATTGGCGGCTTTCAGCTTGTCGGTGACGGCGCCGGAGCGATAGCGATCATGCGCCACCTGCAGAGCGACTCCCCGCTTGCCGGCAGGGTGATATTTCATAGAGTCGGCAATCGACTTCGCCTCGGCGGCCGTTCCAACCATCGGCACCATCAGTCCCTCAGCACCCATGTCGCAGGCGCGCGCGATGTGGTGATATTCCTTCGAGGGAACGCGGACAATGGGCGCTACGCCGGCTGCTTCGAAGTAACGGATGGCACTTTTCACCGTCTCGAATCCAAAGCCCGAGTGCTCGAGATCGAACAGCGCGAATTCGCAGCCTGCCGACTTCATGATGTGGCCGATGCCCGGGGTGGCAAATTCGACGATGAAATGACCGAGCTTCAGCTTTCTCGATCGGGCCATCGCCTTCAATCCGGCCTGCGTCATGAATGATTCTCCCCTCCTCGACGGGCCCGGCCCTTCACGCGGGGCCTGAGCCTTCGCACACCAATTCGCAGGCGAGCACTTTCTTCTCCCTGACGAGCGGTGCGCTGGCTTTGTTGAACAAATGAAAATGCGGCGACTTGACGTGAAGGTCGAATGCAGCACGGTCATCATAGATTTCGTAGAGCAGGATGCGGTCGGCATCATCGGGAAATTCGAGAACGTCGAAACGGCGACAGCCCGGCTCATGCCTGCATGAATCCCTGGCGTTGACGTCGATGAGCCGGCGGAATTCCTGCTTTGCCCCTTGATTGACGCGAAAGTCGACGACGATCACATAGGGGCTCATGCACCGCCTCCCGTGACGCGTGAATAAAGCCCAGCTACCTGGGCGAGATGGGTGCGCATCTGCCGTTCGGCCTCATCCGGGTCGCGGGCCTCGATGGCACGGTAGATATCGGCATGTGCCTCGCAGGCAATCTGGTTCTGGCCGGGAATGCTCAGCGTAACCTGCCGCTGTTCGACGAGCCATTCGATAATGGCGCCATGAATGGCGGTATAGATGGGATTGCGGGGAATGACGGCCAGGGCATAGTGAAAAGCCACATCGGTCTCGCCGAATTTCTTCACATCGCCAACCGCCTCCCTGTTGGCGTGAAGCGCAGCAGCAAGAGCGGCAAGGTCTTGCGCAGAAGCCTTCTCGGCGGCGTAGCGGGCGAGGCCGGTTTCGAACAGTGCGCGGGCCTGCTGAAAGTGATCGATGCCTCCCGGTTCGGATAGGAAGTGGCGCGCGGCGCCGGAAAGCGTTCCAACGACGGCCTCGGCAGTGGGCTCGGCAACCTTGGCGCGCTCGCCAGAGCGAAGCTCGATCAGGCCCATGCGGTCGAGGTGAAAAAGCGCCTCGCGAACAGCGGGCCTGCCGACACCGAATTCGCGCATGAGCTGCCGTTCCGACGGCAAACGGGCGCCGGGAGCAATTCCCTCATTGCGAATGCGCTGCTCCACGCGCTCGGCGACGTCTTGATACAGCTTGCGGCGGCGAATAACGCTCATGGTATACCTGTCATACCAGTAGTCATTTGCACTCTATTGGGAAGCGGAACGAAGGTCAAACCGCCACGTTGGGCTGAGTTCACCCGAATTTTGAGAGAGGCAGCATCATGAGCCGCAAGGCCCCCAAAAATCCCCCACGGCGGCCGGAAAATCTGAAGCTGCGTGGCAGTGTCGAAACCGATGAGGGGCCGGCGCTGAACGCCAAGCCCGGCTACCGCAACAGCGATGAAGTGGAAAGCGGCGGCGATGCACGCCGGGACGACCCGACCGGCGTATAGTCGCGCCCGCGAAGGGCGCACTACCAAAACGGTCATGGCCGGACTTGATCCGCTGGAGATCACCGGGTCAGTTGTTCGCTAGTTTCTTTCGCTCTCGGGCGTCCAGATCACATGGTGAATCGAAGGCGCGGCGGTGGCCAGCATGACCAGCCGGTCGAAGCCGAGGGCGACGCCGCTCGCGGCAGGCATGATCGAAAGAGCTTCCAGAAACTCCTCATCGATCGGATAAGATTCACCGTATATACGATGCTGTTCCGCCATATCGGCCTCAAACCTGCGCCGCTGCTCGTTGGGATCGGTTAGTTCGCGAAACCCGTTGGCGAGCTCGACACCGCAGGCATAGATTTCGAACCGGTCGGCGAGGCGCGGGTCGCGTTCGCTCAGCGCGGCTAGCGCTGCTTCGGAGCGGGGATATTCGTGTAGAATCGCGATCCGCTCATTGCCCAGTTCCGGTTCCACCAGCGACACCAGAATGCGGCTGAACAGATCCGACCAGCTGTCGCCGGGTGAGACCGTCAGTCCAACATTGCGTGTCTGGGCGGCGAGCGCGTCGCGATCGGCAGTACCGTCTGGACGGCAGGTCGCCAGCAGATCGATTGAAGCGTATTTCGCAAACGCGTCGGCGACTGCCACTCGGGCTGCCGAATGTGAGGGATCAGCCGCGCGCCGGCGATAATTCAACTGGAGAGTACCGGCAGCTTGGGCTGCAAGGCGCAGCACGTTCACGCAATCTTGCATAACGCGTTCATAGGAACCGCCCGACCGGTACCATTCGAGCATGGTGAATTCGGCGGCATGCAGGGGCCCGCGTTCACGGTCGCGGAACACATGGCCAATGCTGAAAATGCGGGATTCGCCAGCCGCGAGAAGCTTTTTCATGGCAAATTCCGGCGAGGTGTGGAGATAGCGCCGGGCGATCTTGCTGTCAGGCAACCGGATGTCCGCTGCTATGGCATGAATATGGGTTTCGTTGCCGGGCGAAACCTGCAGGGCTGCGGCATCGATTTCGATAAATCCCTCCTCGGCAAAATATTCCCTCAGACGGGCGAGAATGGCGTTACGCGCCATGAGCAGCGGGCGGCGGTCCTGATGAACGGACGGATTCCACCAGGGCGACGTGCGCTGGGTCAAAGGGTCTCTCCACATGAATTCTTCCGGCTTGGCGATTATTGGTGTCCCTGCTAAGAGGCTCTGCTTCGATCGTCAACAAGCCGTGTTCTTCGCAGCGAATCAGCTGCCTGAGGGGCCCCAACCAAAGAAGAGTTCCATCCGTGGCAAAGGTTATCGCCAACAGTCTGCGCAAAGGCAACATCGTCGAGGGCGACGATGGGCAGCTCTATGTGGTCTTGAATGCTGAAAATTTTCATCCCGGTAAAGGCACACCCGTCACACAGGTGGAAATGCGCCGGATCAGCGATGGAGTTAAGGTCGCCGAGCGCTACAAGACCACGGATACGATCGAGCGGGCGTATGTGGAATCAAGGCCTTTCAACTACCTCTACCAGGACGGGAATTCCTATGTGTTCATGGACCCGGTCAACTTCGAACAGCTGTCACTGCCCGCGGAGATGATCGGGGACCAGGCAGTTTACCTCGCGGAGAACATGGCGGTTCAAATCAGCCTTCATAATGGCGTGCCGATTTCCATCGAACTGCCGCAACGGGTCGTTCTCGAGGTGATCGACACCGAGCCGGTGGTGAGAGGGCAGACGGCATCATCGTCGTTCAAACCGGCGTCGCTGTCGAACGGCGTCCGCACCATGGTTCCTCCGCATGTGACGGCAGGAACGCGCGTTGTCATCATGACCAACGACGGTTCCTATGTGGAGCGGGCGAAGGACTGATCAGTCGGGCCAGCGGCGCTTGTTGCAGAACCAGGTTTCGGGCGAGCGGCGGATCGTGCGCTCGAATTCGATCGCGATCGCCTGGGTCATCCGCTGCTCGGCGCCGGCGGCGTCTGCCGGCGGGTAGATCGGCGGGCGGAAGTACATGTGAAATTTATGGCCGTCGCGGCGTTCCATATCTATCGGCACGATGGGGCAGCCGAAGCGCACGGCCAGACGTGCGGGGAACGAGGTCATGATCGAATTGCGGCCAAAGAAGCTGACCTCGACGCCTGATTTTACCCGCTGATCCATAAGGAAGGCGAGAGAGCGGCCCTCGGCGAGAATATTCATGCCGGTGCGGACGGCGTTGCGGCGCTCCAGATAGGTAGTTCCGGTTTTCTTGCGCGCGGCGAGAATGGTCCGGTCGAGCAGCTCATTGCCGAAATTGGCG
>DATFOT010000141.1:0-3158 GCA_035265265.1 Aestuariivirgaceae bacterium
ATGAGGAAGATCAGCAGACCCACTTCCCATCCGCCGAAAATCTCGAACGGCAGCCGGCGGTGCGACGGTGACGGCGCGGTGACAGCGGCAGACATGCGGCCCCAATGTTACCGGGAAGGCATCTGGTCAATAACGCGGGGCTTAAGGCTCGAAGCCTCTCCCCGCGCCACTGCCTGCGTGGATCAGTTCTCGAAGCGTTTGCCGACCGTTCCGACATTCTCCTTGATCACGACCTGAGCCCGCGTATCCAGATTGGCCGCTGCTATCCCGCGATCGATTTGCAGATAGAGCTGCATGACCGGCCAGAACCCCTGCAGAAACGGCTGCTGGCCGAGCGAACCGGTGAGCGCGCCGGATTTGAGGCCTTCCAGGATTGGCGGGCCGAGATCATATCCGAACGCGCAGACCTGGCCTTCCTTCTTGGTCTGGGTGATTGCGGTGACGATCGCCGGCGTGACCGCGCCATTAGGTCCGAAAATGCCGACGACATCGCCGCGCGACTCGAGAAGAGTCACGATCGAGCCCGGGATGTCCTGGTCGTTGACGGCAATGCCGATCTTCTCTGGGCCTGCGTCGACCGTGAAGTTGGTGAGCTTGCCGGCGGCATTGAGGTCTTTGACCACCTGATCGAAGGCCGCAACCACGCGGTTGTTGACTTCGACATTGCCCGCAGTCGTTTGCGAGGGAAACAGGATGGAGCCCTTGTCGAGCCCTTTGTCGAGCACGCATTTGGCCAAAGCGGCACCGCCGATCGCTGCTGCCGCAGCACTTTGGCCGGTATGGCTGATACCGTCGCGCATATAGATCGTGGGATCGAAGGAATTCGTCGTCGCTACCGGAATACCTTGATCGAGCATCTTTTTGACGATGTCGTTGTAGGCGCCCACCTGCGGCGTCGTCAGGATCAAGCCGTCGATCGTGGGGTCCTGAATGATCTGGTTCAGGATTTCGATTTCGCGCGTCACGTCATCGGTCGGCGATTCGGAGCCGAGCAGCAGGATCTTGGCACCGATCATGTTGCCGGCAACCGTTGCGCCCACATAGACCGGGTCGAAGAAGCCGTTGCCGGCGGTGTGGGTGATGATTGCAAATGTCAGATGACCGTCCGCCGAGTGAAAATTCTTTGTGGCGTCGGACTCCTTGGCTGCCTCCTCGAAACTATAGCCGCCGACCGCCTTGGTGATCGTGCCGGCTTCCTGCGTTGATGCGCCGGACGCAAAAAATACCGCGAGCGCGCAGAAACTCACCGAAGCAAGTATCTTTTTCATCGATTTCCTCCCATCGCCTTCGTCTCATTCGCTGGACGAATGCCGACCTCAGACTATTCCAGGCAGGAGACCCGCGCAATCAGCTTGCCAAAGGCATAGGCATAATATTGGCCCTCTGGCAAACTGCGTGCGCTCATCGTGCTTTTTGCCCGGCACGGATCAGGTGTCGCAGTTCTGAGCAAGGGAGAGAAAGACCCGACATGCGCTTAAATCCTCTGGATAGGATCTCCATCGGCCGCACCGGTCTGCGGGTGACCAGGATCGGCTTCGGTACCTCCGCGCTCGGTGATATGCCGGAGACCTACGGCTATTCGGTCGATGTCGAAAGGGCGAGAGAAACGGTGCGCGCAATTTTTGCAAGTCCGGTCAATCTCATGGATACATCGCGCAACTATGGTTTCGGCCGCAGCGAGGAGCGGATCGGCGAGGTCATTCGCGAGCGCGGCGGACTGCCTGCGGATTTCGTCATCTCGACCAAATTGGATCGCGACATGGAGACCGGCCGTTTCGATGCAGCGCAGGCGCGCCGCTCACTGGAAGAAAGCCTGAAGGCCTTGAATGTGGACCGCATACACCTCCTGCATCTGCACGATCCCGAGTACGGAGCTTCACTTTCGGAGGTGACGGGTCCCCATGGTGCCCTGGTCGAGCTCTTTCGAATGAAGGAGCAAGGGCTCGCCCATGCCGTTGGACTGGCCGCGGGGAATGTGGATGTGATGATGCCGATCTTGCGCGATTGGGACTTCGACGCGTTGATTACTCACAATCGCTTTACGCTCGCCAATCGCAATGCCGAAGCCATGATGGACTATGCCCACAAGCGAGGTATCGCAGTTCTGAACGCAGCCCCCTATGGCAGCGGCATCCTGGCCAAAGGCTCGACCGATTATCCGCATTATGTTTATCAAGCTGCATCTTCCGAAGCATTGGAACAGGTCAGAAGAATTGAAGAGCTGTGCGCAAAGCATCAGGTCCCGCCAGGGGCTGCTGCCTTGCAGTTCTCGCTGCGCGATCAGCGGGTAACCGCCACGATCTGCGGGATAAGCAAAATGGAGCGCATTCGGCAAACGCTCGATTGGGCCTCCCATCCGATATCCGACGCCTTCTGGGCCGAATTGACGAACCTTCCTTTTGAAACAAGCGATCCTGAGACTACGCGCGTCTACCGGCCGGGATAAGGTTTAAGGCGCCGGTCGACCAAGACTGGAAAGGAAATTGCGCGGAGGGTAGACTCAGAAGCAGTCGCAGAACTGTGAGGCGCTTTCGACTGGATGTATCGCATGGAGGTAGTCATGTTACGCAAACTGGCTTTCGCCGTCGGTTGTGCCGCGGCCCTCGTTCTTGTCACTGTCGCCACAGTCGCGGCAGCTGATTTCGGAACTGCAGAAGAAGCCAAGGCCATGCTGGAAAGAGCAGTCGCCGCAGTAAGTGATGACAAGGCGAAAGCCCTCGACATGTTCAACAAGGGCGAGGGCGGCTCTAAGGACCGGGACCTCTATGTCTTCTGCGCCAACTCTTCGGACGGCATCTTAACGGCGCATCCGACGATGAAGGGCGAGCCTCTGCAGGACATTAAGGGCAAAAAGGGCTATCCGCTCGGTAAAGAGATAGTGCAGCAAGCCACCGAAGGAACGATCAAGGAGGTTACATACTGGTGGCCGCGTCCTGGCACCGACAAGCCGCTCGAGAAGACTTCCTACTACACGAAGGTCGGCGACCAGATTTGCGGTGTCGGCTACTACAAGAAGTGAAAGCCTGGCTTGTCGAAAATGGAGGCTGGTCCCTCCGGCTGGGGCGGGCATATTAAGTTCGGCGTTTTTCTCGTAGGCGCACCGCGTTGCGGCACAACCGCCTTGAGCAGAGTATTGAAGCGCAATCCCCAGATCTGTT
>DATFOT010000142.1:0-2492 GCA_035265265.1 Aestuariivirgaceae bacterium
ACCGAACCATCTGCTCGCCAGCTGCGGCTTCCTGCCGGATTTTTCACCAATCGAGATCAATGGCCGGCTGCTTGGAGACGGGGGTCTCTCGGCAAACACGCCAGTCGAGGCAGTTTTGGATCAAACGGCAGAAGAGGGGGCTCACATCTGTTTCCTGCTGGACCTCTTTTCACCTGCGGGCCACCGGCCGAGGACGCTCGAAGACGCCGCAGCGCGGCGCTGGGACTTGTTATTCGCCAGTCAGACGCGTCGGGTGTTGAAGCGTGTTGAACGTGAGCACCGGCTACGCTCCGACCTCGATCGCATTGCCGGGAAGCTGCCTCCGGAGGCGGTGCATCACCCGGAGATCGCATCGCTGCTGGAGAAAGTAAAAAGCTCGGCGCTAATCGTTCTTCACCTTGGCTATCGCGCACCCGCGCATGAGGCAGGGCCTGAAAAAGCCTTCGATTTCTCTCGCGCAAGCCTCGAGCACAGGTGGCATGCCGGAGCTGCGGATATGGCGGAAGCCGTTCGAGTGGCGACCGATGCTCGACCATATAACAAAGGCCTCTATCCACACCATTTCTTCTCGCCAGAGCTAGCGCCGACCGTTTCGCCGTGAACGCTGCGCACCAGCCACTCTCCCCGTCCAACAGGAATGCGTCCAATCCAGAATATGCGGCCAGAGCCATTGGTGAGCGGCCGGGGCGACGAGCGGGCCCAGATGCTGCAGCATCGGGCCGCGGTCGCCGTCATATTTCAGAACCTGGAACGAAGCCGTCGCGGCAGCCTCCAGACCATTTAAGATCGAGCGCGGCGGCACGATTCGACCAACGGGATTGATTACGCTCACGACCGGAGCACGCAGGTCGGCTACTCCCGCCTGCCGGTCGTTCAACTGAAGCGTGCCTTTGAGGAAGCAGTCATTGCGGTAGAGCTGTTCCAGCACATCCTCGAACAGCTGGCCGGGAAGCGGGAATTCGTCATATGACCAGCGCTCCACCCGAGCATGAATAGCGAGCGCCTTGGGGTCAAAGATACAGGCGGCGAGGTCCGTGAACCGTTGCAGCTGAAAGGCCTCCGGCACCGCCGCGAGGCTCAGCACATTGATGACCGATCCGGAAACGGGGCTGCCGACAATTCCACGGATCATGCGTGCGTGCGGGAGGGCCGCCACGGCGCGCGCCAGCGGTCCGCCCTCAGCTCCGAAAGCGAGAGGTGCATCGAGAAGGACCAAGCCGCTGACCCGCTCGGGATGGAGAGCGGCAAAAATAGCAGCGAACGATTCCGCGACGCAGACAGTGGCGCACCACGCTCACTTCTTGCAAGAGATCCCAAATGTACGCCCGTTTGAAGGGAGCCGGGATGATGAGCAGCACCGGACCATTGCCGTCTTGCCGCTCATCGTAGACCCGCAGCCTGGCGCCTGGGAACTCGCCCGCGACGGCATGGGCCGTTTCCTGCGCGCGAAGACCAATCGCATCCATCGCCCAGCCGATCCCGCGGCGTGTCTCGTCCACCCAGTGCATCATAGAAGGGTGCGCCAAAAATTTAGAAATCCTTCTGGACCTTTCAAAGCCACTTGCCCGATCTTGAAGATTACAATTTGCTAAGATTACGCGGGGCGTCTAGGCAAGTCGACCGCCAACAGATCCAGCTTAAGCACGTGGGGGCGCCAGGCTCCGCCAGTATCCTTCAAGCCGCCGGCAAATTCGAAGCGATTGCCCGGAATTCGCTACAATCATGATTGATCGTCCTCTAGACTGTTGATTCGCCGCATGGCGGTGCTGATCGCAATTCGCCATATGCCGATGTGAGTTGGTGATTCTCCCATTCAAATTGAACCGGATCTATTGGGAGACTTCTTCCTATATGCATCTCTCGGGCGAACTCAGCCCACCTTTTATCACGCCAGCGGTTTCTCCGGCCCTGTTGATGTGGATGCGGGGAAGCAGGGGCTGGTATGCCCTGCAAACGTCCGATGTGCCGCTGATCAGAAGGCGTGAAATCCGGCGTTGGAAAATTGCTGCGCCTCTCATCATGCTATATTTTGCTGGAGTTGCTATTGCCGGGACAATGCCGGGCCGGACGGACTCGAATTCAGCATTAGTCGCCATCAAAACTCTGGAATCGCATGACCACCGGCGACGTCAGTTCGCGGGCGTGTCGCTGTCCATAGCGCATGCAACCGCTACTGCTCAAAAAAAAGAACGCATGCATACATCCTATTATCTATTGTATGACGCTAAGCGGCGCCAAGCCTCCGGAGGGTTGCTGTCGATCGGGAGTGCATTTGCCGCTGTCATAAGAACCGGCGGCTCCTACGAATCCCATGACCGCAAGCGGCGACAATTCACCCCACCGCATTTTCACGTACCCAAGCCAACGACTGTGGTCGAAGCACAAATTCCTTCAAGGACCGGGTCGGCATCGCCAAAGCATCGATTGCATGCACAAGCTCCTCGGCAATTTGTCGATTACCCTCATGTGAGCGGTGAGCATGATTACGTTTC
>DATFOT010000143.1:0-12824 GCA_035265265.1 Aestuariivirgaceae bacterium
GAAGTCGTGTCCAGATCTGTTCAAGCTTGCTTTCCAGCAGCGTTTAGAACCGCTGAGGTTCTACTGCCTGCGCCTGAAAGATGGCGCTGTATACGTGCGGCCTATGGGCCCGTCAACCCCGAAAGCAAGAATATGTCGCAAGAGCCCGAGGCCCGAATCGAATGGCGCCTCCTCGAGGAACTGTGGCGAAGTGCGGCGGGGCCGAGACGCGGCTGACGCTCCGCTGGAACGGCCAATTACCCGGATTGACTGCCGAATCCGCTTTGGCACACACTTTATTACCCCAATCTTGCCATAGAGCCGCCCCCTCGCTTGCAGACTTTAGCTGCGGGATGGCAGCGGAATCATCGGGAGGCGCCAAAAGCAATGAGCAAACCCTTGCGGACATGGTGGCATGAACTCAATACCTGGGAGCCCGAGGTCGCGCTTGCCTTCTACCATCGCACCCTAGGCTGGGAGTTCGAACATACGCTCCTGCCCGATGGGGAAAGCTATTGGATAGCGCACCACTCCGGCCGGCCTGTCGGAGGCATTTACGCCCTGCGCCAGCCCGACTATCAGGGAATCCCCTCACATTGGATGACCTACCTTGCTGTCGCCGACATCGTACAGGCCGAGCGAACGGCCGTATTTGCCGGCGGGGAGGTTTGCCGCCCGACCGTCAGCGTGCCGGGGGTGGGCAAGCTTTCGATCGTGAGCGACTCGACGGGAGCGATCATCGGCTTCATTGAACCCGAATCAAGCCACGTCCTGAAGTCGTCCTCAAGCGGCGAATGGGGTGAGCATCCGCAGCCCGTTGCGGCCATCCCCTCGACACTTCCGACCGAACGCACATCGGCGCAGCCCAACTAAGTATTCTTGGTTCGTACGTTGCGTTGTTGGAGGCCAAGCATGCCTTTGTTGACTGTATACGATCTGCATGACGACCATCAGCGGATAAGATGGATGCAGGAAGCCACGATGACCACCAGGGATTTCGGCCTCGTGCCGACCCATGGCCTGTTTGGATCGACGCTCTGGTGGCGCAATATCGAGATCGGCAACCTTCCGAGCTTTCGGCAAGCCGGGCAGATCACCAATGTCTACAACGTTGGCGAGGGCGATCATCCGGAATTTTCCATGGTCGATGAGAGCGGCATCGAGAGCAATTGGAAACGGGAGGTCAACCAGACCGAGGATGATGATCTGTACATCCTCGACCGCCGCGTAGAGCTTGATTATGTCCTCCAGCGAACCCGGATGGATCTGCGGGCGCTCGGAATCGACGAAACGGAAAAATGCATCCTCTCCGTCAGGATCGATGTACCGCGCACGCGGAGCTACCGTTCAGGCCGCACCGGCCGCTACTGGATCGGGACTTCGATCGAGAGGCCCCGGGGCTGCAATAGCGCTGCCGCTGCTGGCGTGTTCCGGCCAGGCTCAATACCAGGACCGGAAACACGCCAGCAGGGGCGGTGAGCCTCACGCGCTACGCTGCCGGAAGCTTCTTTGCGTCTTTTGCCTGCTCCTCGATGATCAAATTGTCGCGTTTTTCCGCGACTTGCTTGTATCGCGCGAGCATGCCGCCCGTGCCGGCAGGAATGAGTCTGCCGACAATGACGTTCTCCTTCAGGCCCTCTAAGGTGTCGACCTTTCCAATGACCGCCGCTTCGGTCAGAACACGGGTCGTTTCCTGGAAAGACGCCGCCGATATGAACGACCGCGTCTGCAGGGATGCCTTGGTTATGCCCAGCAGCACGGGAGTTCCGCTCGCCGGCTTGCGGCCTTCGGCAACCAGCTTGCTGTTCACGAAATCCAGTTCGATTGCATCCACTTGTTCGCCAGGCAGCAGGGTGGAATCGCCTGAATCCGTGATTTCGACTTTTTGCAGCATCTGCCGGACGATCACCTCGATGTGCTTGTCATTGATGTTCACGCCCTGGAGCCGGTACACCTCCTGAATTTCATTCACGAGATAGAAGGCAAGCTCCTCGACACCCTTGATCGCAAGAATGTCGTGCGGTGCCGGATTGCCGTCGAGAATGTATTCGCCTTTCTCGATGTGGTCGCCCTCCTGGACCGGCAGATGCTTGCCCTTCGGGATCAGATATTCGATCGGCTCGATCGACTCATCGTCGGGCACGATGCGAATCCGGCGCTTATTCTTGTAATCGCGGCCGAATTCAACTCGCCCCGAGATTTCCGCGATGATCGCGTGGTCCTTGGGCCGGCGTGCTTCGAAAAGTTCCGCCACCCTTGGCAAGCCGCCCGTGATATCGCGGGTTTTCGCGCTTTCGAGCGGGATGCGTGCAAGCACGTCTCCGGCTTTCACCTTTGCGCTTGGATCGACAGAGAGAACCGCATCGACCGACAGCAGATACCGCGCTTCGCCGCCGCGCGGCAGCTTCAGAATCTTTCCGCCTGCGTCCTTTATAACGAGCGCCGGCTTAAGGTTCTGGCCGCGGGTGTTGCCCCGCCAGTCGATAATGACACGATTGGTGATGCCGGTGGCTTCATCGGCCGCCTCAACGACCGACACGCCTTCCACCACATCTTCATATTCGACCGTGCCTTCGACCTCGGTCATGATCGGCCTCGTGTAGGGATCCCACTCGGCGAGTTTTGTTCCGCGTTTGACCTTGTCGCCTTCTTCGACGAACAGTCGGGCTCCATAGGTTACCTTGTGAACGGCTCGCTCATTGCCCTTGCCGTCTTCGATCACCATAGTGACGTTGCGGCCCATCACGATGAACTTGCCCGAGGAATCACGGACGATGTTCTTGTTCCGGACCTTCACCACGCCGTCGACGTTCGACTCGATGAACGACTGGTCGAGCACTTGTGCGGTGCCCCCGATATGGAAAGTCCGCATCGTCAGCTGGGTACCGGGCTCGCCGATCGACTGGGCGGCGATCACGCCTACCGCTTCACCCAGATTGACCGGGGTGCCACGTGCAAGATCGCGCCCATAGCATTTGGCGCAAACTCCGAATTTCGTGGTGCAGGTAAGGGCCGACCTGATCCGAACTTCGGTGACCCCGCTCGTTTCCAGCTTTTCGACATGTTCCTCCATGATCTCTTCACCGCCTGCAACGATCACATTGCCGGTGTTGGGATCTTTCACATCGACAGATGCGGTGCGGCCAAGCACGCGCTGGCCGAGCGAGGCGATGATTTCTCCCGCCTCGATGATCGGGCGTGCCGTGATCGCCGTATCGGTGCCGCAATCTTCCTCGGTAACGATGCTGTCTTGAGCCACGTCAACGAGACGGCGGGTCAGATAGCCGGAGTTGGCGGTCTTCAATGCCGTATCGGCGAGGCCCTTTCGCGCACCATGGGTCGAGTTGAAGTACTCGAGCACCGATAGTCCTTCCTTGAAGTTCGAAATGATCGGCGTTTCGATGATCTCGCCGGAAGGCTTGGCCATCAAACCGCGCATGCCGGCGAGCTGCTTCATCTGCGCCGGTGACCCGCGTGCACCAGAATGCGACATCATGTAGATCGAGTTCAGGTGTTTCTCGCGTTTGGTCTCGTCATCAACCTGCACGCTCGAGATCCTGGCCATCATCTCGTCGGCCACCCGATCGGTACACTTCGCCCACGCGTCGATGACCTTGTTGTACTTCTCGCCTTGCGTGATGAGGCCATCGATATATTGCTGCTCATACTCCTTCGCGAGCTCGCGCGTCTCCTGAACGAGCTTTTCCTTGGTCTCGGGAATCACCATGTCGTCCTTGCCGAAGGAAATTCCGGCTTTGAACGCATGATGGAAGCCCAGCGCCATGATCTTGTCGCAGAAGATGACCGATTCCTTCTGTCCGCAGTGCCGGTAAACCGCGTCGATCATTCTCGAGATCTCGCGTTTCGTCAGCAGCTTGTTGCATAGATCAAGCGAGATATTCTTCGACTTCGGCAGCAATTCGCCGATTTTCATGCGCCCCGGTGTCGTGTCGAACACCTTCGTCACTTCTTTGCCGTCCGCGTCGAGCTGCTTGTAACGGGCTTTGATCTTGGCATGCAGCGATACCACGCCGGCAGCCAGCGCATGCTCGATCTCCGCCACGGAGCCGAACACTTTTCCTTCGCCGGGCTCATTCGCCCGCATTGTCGTTAGATAATAGAGTCCAAGAACGATATCCTGCGAAGGAACGATGATCGGCTGACCATTTGCCGGGTGCAGGATGTTGTTGGTTGACATCATCAGCACGCGGGCTTCGAGTTGCGCCTCAAGCGAGAGCGGCACGTGAACCGCCATCTGGTCGCCGTCGAAATCGGCGTTGAACGCGGCGCAGACGAGCGGATGCAGCTGGATCGCCTTGCCTTCGATCAAGGTCGGCTCGAAGGCTTGGATACCCAGCCGGTGCAGCGTCGGCGCGCGATTGAGCAGCACGGGATGCTCGCGGATGACCTCATCGAGGATATCCCATACCTCCGGCTTTTCCTTTTCCACGAGCTTTTTGGCCTGCTTGACCGTCGCCGACAAGCCCTTGGCGTCGAGCCGCGAGTAGATGAACGGCTTGAACAGTTCCAGCGCCATCTTCTTCGGCAAGCCGCATTGATGAAGCTTCAGTTCCGGACCAACCACGATCACCGAGCGGCCGGAATAATCGACTCGCTTGCCCAGCAGGTTCTGCCGGAAACGGCCCTGCTTGCCCTTGAGCATGTCGGCTAGAGATTTCAGCGGCCGCTTGTTTGCGCCCGTTATTACCCTGCCCCGCCGGCCGTTATCGAATAGCGCGTCGACGGCCTCCTGCAGCATGCGCTTTTCATTGCGTATGATGATGTCTGGCGCGCGCAGCTCGATCAGCCGCTTCAAACGGTTGTTCCGATTGATCACACGCCGATAGAGATCGTTCAGATCGGAGGTGGCAAACCTGCCCCCGTCCAGCGGCACCAGTGGCCTGAGTTCCGGCGGGATGACCGGAACTACCGTGAGGATCATCCACTCCGGACGATTGCCGGACTCGATGAATGACTCGACGATCTTAAGCCGTTTCGCCAGCTTCTTGGGCTTCAGCTCCGAAGTCGATTCGGCGATCTCCTTGCGCAGCTCGTCGCGCGTCTTGTCGAGATTGATGCCGATCAGGATTTCACGAACCGCCTCGGCGCCGATACCCGCGGTGAAACTGTCTTCACCATAGGACTCCTGCGCCTTGAGATACTCGTCCTCGGTCAATAGCTGATAGGGTGAAAGCGGTGTCAGCCCCGGTTCGAGCACGATGTAATTCTCGAAATACAAGACGCGCTCGACATCCTTTAGGGTCATGTCGAGCAGGAGCGCGATTCGCGAAGGCAAAGACTTCAGGAACCAGATATGCGCCACCGGAGCCGCCAATTCGATATGGCCCATGCGTTCGCGCCGGACCTTCGACAGCGTCACTTCGACACCGCACTTTTCGCAGATGATGCCCTTGTACTTCATCCGCTTGTACTTGCCGCACAAGCACTCGTAATCCTTGATCGGCCCGAATATGCGGGCGCAGAACAGGCCGTCCCGCTCGGGCTTGAAGGTACGGTAGTTGATGGTTTCCGGCTTTTTGATTTCCCCGTAGGACCACGACAGGATCTTCTCCGGAGAGGCGATGCCGATCCGGATCTGGTCGAAAGCCTGCGGCGCGGTGGCCGGGTTGAGGATGTTCATGACCTCTTGGTTCATGATTCCTTATCTCCTTCTCTCGGACGCGTTGCGCTGCGTCCATGTAAGACTGTTCATTTGTTCCTTCGGTGGAGCAGGCGGGCTTCTCACCCCCTCCTGCTACTCCGCCGGAGGCAACGAAGGCTCCGTATTCTGCAGCTCGACATTGAGGCTCAACGACCGCATCTCTTTGACCAGGACGTTGAAGCTTTCTGGAATACCAGCCTCGAAAGCATCATCGCCGCGCACGATCGCCTCATAGACTTTGGTTCTGCCGGCGACGTCGTCCGATTTTACGGTGAGCATTTCCTGCAGCGTGTAGGCGGCGCCATAGGCCTCGAGCGCCCACACCTCCATTTCACCGAAACGCTGGCCGCCGAACTGGGCCTTGCCGCCTAAAGGCTGCTGAGTGACCAGGCTGTAGGGGCCGATCGATCGCGCGTGGATCTTGTCGTCCACCAGATGATGAAGCTTGAGGATGTAGATGTACCCCACCGTCACTTTCCGGTCGAACGGCTCTCCAGTGCGCCCGTCGAACAGCGTCACCTGACCAGAGGTCGCAAGTCCTGCTGCCTCCAGCATCGTGCCGATATCCTCTTCCCGCGCGCCGTCGAAAACCGGCGTCGCGATAGGTACGCCTTCGCGAAGATTATCGGCCATCTCGATCAGCTGATCGTCGTTCAGCGCTTCCAGCTCCTCGTTCTTGCCGTAAATCTTCGTCAGCTGATCCTTCAGCGGTTTGATCTTCTGCGATTCACGATAGGCATCGATCAGCTCGCCGATCTTCCGGCCAAGACCGGCACAGGCCCAGCCGAGATGGGTTTCGAGAATCTGGCCGACGTTCATTCGCGATGGAACGCCGAGCGGATTGAGAACGATGTCGACCGGCGTGCCATCCTCCAGATATGGCATGTCCTCGTCGGGCACGATTTTCGATACGACGCCCTTATTTCCGTGCCGGCCCGCCATTTTGTCGCCGGGCTGGATCTTGCGCTTCACGGCCACGAAGACTTTTACCATCTTCATAACCCCTGGAGGCAGTTCGTCGCCGCGCTGCAGCTTCTCGACCTTGTCGAGGAAACGGTTTTCGAGCCGCTTCTTCGATTCCTCATATTGCTGCTTCATGGCTTCGAGCTCGGCAAGCGACTTCTCGCTCGACAATGCCACGCTCCACCACTGCGAGCGCGGCATCTCCTCAAGATGATGCTGCCCGACACGCCCGTCGATCTTGTGACCCTTGGGTCCGCCGCTTGCCTGCTTGCCCACGAGAAACTGGGCAAGGCGGCCATAGGCGTTGCGATCGAGGATTGCCAGCTCGTCGTCCCGGTCCTTGGCGAGCCGCTCGATTTCTTCGCGCTCGATCGCCAGTGCCCGCTCGTCCTTGTCGATCCCGTGCCTGTTGAACACTCTCACCTCGACCACCGTGCCGGACACGCCGGGAGGCAGCCTGAGAGAGGTGTCGCGGACATCGGAGGCCTTCTCGCCGAAGATGGCGCGAAGCAGCTTTTCCTCAGGCGTCATCGGGCTCTCGCCTTTCGGCGTAATCTTGCCCACGAGGATGTCGCCCGGTTTCACTTCCGCGCCGATATAGACGATGCCCGCCTCGTCGAGGTTCTTCAGCGCCTCTTCACCGACGTTGGGAATATCGCGGGTAATTTCCTCAGGGCCGAGCTTCGTGTCGCGCGCCATGACATCGAATTCCTCGATATGGATCGAGGTGAATACATCGTCGCGCACCATCCTCTCCGACAGGAGAATCGAGTCCTCGAAATTATAGCCGTTCCACGGCATGAACGCGACGAGCACATTCCGCCCGAGCGCCAAATCGCCAAGGTCGGTCGAGGGCCCATCGGCTATGATATCGCCTCCTATGATTTCATCCCCTACTTTCACCAGGGGGCGCTGATTGATGCAGGTATTCTGGTTCGACCGCTGAAATTTCTGCAGCGAATAGATGTCGACGCCCGACTTGGTCGGATCGGTCTCTTCCGTCGCGCGTATGACGATGCGCTTGGCGTCCACCTGATCGACGATGCCGGGCCTCCTAGCCGTGATTGCGGCTCCAGAATCCCGCGCCACGACCGACTCCATGCCCGTGCCCACGAGCGGAGCGGCCGTCTTTACCAGCGGAACCGCCTGACGCTGCATATTCGATCCCATCAGCGCACGGTTGGCGTCATCGTTCTCGAGGAACGGAATGAGCGCAGCCGCGACCGAAACAAGCTGCTTGGGCGATACATCGACTGCATCGACCTTCTCGCGGGGAACCAGCAGCACGTCGCCATGGTGACGCGCGATGACCAGTTCCTCGGTGAACTTGCCGTCCTTGCTGAGCGGCACGTTCGCCTGAGCGATATAGTGTTTCGCTTCCTCTATGGCCGACAGATATACGACCTCGTCGCTCACCTTGCCCTGTATGACTTTGCGGTATGGCGTTTCGATGAAGCCGTATTTGTTTACCCGCGCATAGGTTGCGAGCGAATTGATCAGGCCGATGTTCGGGCCTTCGGGCGTCTCGATCGGGCAAATGCGGCCATAATGGGTAGGATGCACGTCCCGGACCTCGAAGCCCGCCCGCTCACGCGTGAGTCCGCCAGGGCCTAGTGCCGAAAGACGCCGCTTGTGGGTGATCTCGGACAAAGGATTGGTCTGGTCCATAAACTGCGAAAGCTGCGATGAGCCGAAGAATTCGCGCACCGCTGCCGCTACAGGCTTGGCATTGATCAGATCATGGGGCATCACGGTGTCGATATCGATCGACGACATGCGCTCCTTGATCGCCCTTTCCATTCGGACCAGCCCAAGGCGATACTGGTTCTCCATCAGCTCGCCCACCGAACGGACGCGCCGGTTGCCGAGATGATCGATGTCGTCGATTTCACCCTTGCCGTCGCGCAGTTCGGCCAGCGTCTTGATCACCGCCAGAATATCCTCTTTGCGCAGCACACGCACGGTGTCGGGCGCATCGAGGTCGAGCCTCATGTTCATCTTCACCCGGCCGACCGCCGACAAATCATACCGCTCGGAATCGAAGAACAGCCCGTTGAACAGCGCTTCCGCCGTTTCTCGCGTCGGCGGTTCGCCCGGACGCATCACCCGGTAGATTTCGAGGAGCGCCTGCTCGTAGTTCTCCGCCTTGTCGGCACGCATCGTGTTGCGGATATACGCACCCGTATTGATGTGGTCGATGTCGAGCAGATTGAGCTTCGCGAAGCCTGCCTCCTTCAGCTTCTTCAAAAGCTTCTCGTCGATCTCGTCTCCGGCTTCTGCATAAATCTCGCCGGTCTGCGGATTGACGAGCTCATCCGCCAGATAATGACCGTACAGATCTTCGTCCCGAACCAGGAGTTCCTTCAGCCCGTCATCGGCAAGTTTTCGGGCCAGCCGGGGAGTGATCTTCTTTCCGGCCTCGACGACCACCTTCTTCGTTTTCGCATCGGTGAGGTCGACAGCCGGCTTGAGGCCGCGATAGCGCTGCGGATCGAATGGCGTCCGCCATCCGCCTTCCTTGGCCTCGGTGTAGGGAATGCTGTTGTAGTAATAATGCAGGATTTCCTCGCCATCGAGGCCGAGCGCATAGAGCAGCGTGGTGATCGGCAGCTTGCGGCGCCGGTCGATGCGCACGTGAATGATGTCCTTGGCGTCGAACTCGAAATCCAGCCATGAGCCGCGATAGGGTATGATCCGTGCGGCAAACAGCAATTTTCCCGACGAATGCGTCTTGCCCTTGTCATGGTCGAAAAACACCCCCGGGGACCGGTGCATTTGCGACACGATCACGCGCTCAGTGCCATTCACCACGAAAGTACCGTTGGGCGTCATCAGCGGAATGTCGCCCATGTAGACGTCTTGTTCCTTGATGTCCTTCACCGACTTCGCGCCGGTCTCCTGATCGACTTCGAACACGATCAATCGCAGCGTTACTTTGAGTGGTGCCGCATAGGTCATGCCGCGCTGCTGGCATTCTTCGACATCGTATTTCGGCGGCTCGAATTCATAGCGAACGAATTCGAGCATCGCCTGGCCCGAAAAATCGCTGATCGGGAAAACCGATTTGAAGACCGCCTGCAGTCCTTCATTGGTGCGGCCGCCTTCAGGCTCCTTCACCTGCAGGAACTGATCGTAAGATTCCTTCTGAACCTCGATCAGATTAGGCATTTCGGCAACCTCGGCAATTTTGCCGAAGAACTTGCGAATCCTTTTACGGCCTGCGAGCGTTTGCGTCATTGGTGACCCTTCGTAAGTAATTATTCTACGAACCTATTTGGAACGGCTTACCTTGTTGAATAAGCGCGGCAGCAAATCCCATCCGGCGCCTTGGCGCCGGATGGTTGCGGTGTTGACCCTTACTTCAGCTCGACCTTGGCGCCTACGGCCTCGAGCTTCTTTTTCATCGCCTCGGCGTCGGCCTTGTTCACGCCGTCCTTGACGGGCTTCGGCGCGCCTTCGACCAGATCCTTGGCCTCCTTGAGGCCGAGCCCGGTGATGGCCCGCACCTCCTTAATAACCTCGATCTTCTTGTCGCCGATTGCCGAAAGGACGACCGTAAACTCGGTCTGCTCTTCCACCGGCGCTGCGGCACCGGCGGCAGCACCGGGCGCGGCGACTGCCGCTGGAGCTGCCGCGGATACACCCCACTTCTCCTCGAGGAGCTTCGAAAGCTCTGCTGCCTCAAGCACGGTCAGGCTCGAAAGTTCATCTACGATTTTAGTAAGATCAGCCATTTTACTCTCTTTCGTTGAATTCAGTTTGAACCATGAAGCGGAGCGCCATCAGGCGGCGTTGTCCTTGGTGGCATAGGCGTTGAACACTCTCGCCAATTGACCCGCAGGAGCCTGAAGCACGCCCGCAATGCGGGTTGCCGGCGCCTGCAGCAGGCCCAAGAGTTTGGCCCGAAGCTGGTCGAGCGAGGGTAGATCGGCGAGAGCCTTGACGCCCTTGGCATCGAGCATCGACACGCCGAGAGCACCGCCGAGCACGACGAATTTGTCATGCGTCTTGGCGAACTCGGTTGCGATTTTCGGTGCCGTGACGGGATCAGATGAATAAGCGACCATCGTGGGACCTTTGAACAGGTCCTTGATTCCGCCGACGTCCGTGCCATCAAGAGCAAGCATTGCCAGACGGTTCTTTGCAACCTTCACGGCTGCACCCGCCTTCCGCATCCTTCCGCGCAGATCGTTCATCTGCGAAACGGTGATGCCGTTGTTGTGGGCCACAACGACAACACCGGCGCTTTTAAACACCGTGTTGAGCGTCACGACGAGCTCTTTCTTCTCGGCTCTATCCACTTGCTCTCTCCTACTTCGCGGAAATGTTCCGATTGGAACTTCCGCCATTGCACAAAGCCATGTGCATCTCACCGGCCAATAGCAGGTGAGCCGCCCATGGCGCTCACTTGCCTGTCCCCCGCTCCGTTCGCCTTGGCGAACCTAGCGGGTTCGAAAGGTTCAAACCGAACCCGTGGCCCATCGGCCAAAAGTACCGTTTGTCTCCCATCTCATGCAGGCTTGGAGTTTAAGCGGGCTTTCGGCCCGCGCCTGCAATCTCGGACAGGTTCTGGACCCTTTTCCCCGACACATGCCGGAAAACAGGGACCAACCGAACGGCAGTTTGGACAAACGCCGATCTGCCGCTCGGAAACTCAAACTCATGCTGGCTGCGTCACGCTTGCCAAATCGACCTTCACGCCCGGCCCTTGACTGGAGGAAACGGAAACTTTCTTCACAAATGTTCCCTTCTGCCCTTGCGGCTTGGCCTTCAATACGGCGTCGATGAATGCCCGGATGTTGCCTGTCAGCTGATCCTCCGTAAAACTCGCCTTGCCCACTCCGGCCTGTACGATCCCCGCCTTCTCAACGCGGAATTCAACAGCACCGCCCTTGGCGCCATTGACAGCGCCGGTAACATCCATCGTTACCGTCCCCACCTTGGGGTTGGGCATGAGACCCCGCGGACCAAGGACCTTGCCGAGACGCCCGACCAGCGGCATCAAATCCGGCGTGGCGATGCAGCGATCGAAATCGATCGTTCCCTTGCTGACCGTTTCGACCAGATCCTCCGCTCCGACGATGTCGGCTCCCGCCTTCCTGGCTTCCTCGGCCTTGGCACCCTTGGCGAATACCGCGACACGCAGCTTGCGCCCGGAACCGTTCGGCAGACTGCATATCCCGCGCACCATCTGGTCCGCATGCCGCGGATCCACACCTAGATTCATCGCGACCTCGACTGTCTCGTCGAATTTGGCATTGGCCCGCTCTTTCACGAGCTTCACCGCTTCGGTGAGCGCATAAGCCTTGCCGCGCTCGATCCCCTTGGTGTTTTTCTCAATTCTTTTCCCAACCTTCGTCATCGGACTACTCCACCACCTCGAGGCCCATCGACCGGGCGGATCCGGCAATTTCCCGGGCTCCCGCCTCGACATCCTTGGCGTTCAGCCCGGCCATTTTCTTTTCCGCGATCTCGCGGCACTGGGTCATGGTCACCCGGCCCACCGGCCCGCCGCGGCCTGGCTCCTTCGAGCCCGCGTTGATCTTGGCCGCTTTCTTCAGGAAATATGACGCCGGCGGCGCTTTCATTTCGAAGGTGAACGTCTTGTCCTGGTACACCGTGATCACCACGGGCACTGGCGAGCCCGGTTCCATTCCCTGGCTTTTGGCATTGAACGTCTTGCAGAACTCCATGATGTTGAGCCCTCGCTGTCCAAGCGCCGGCCCGATCGGTGGCGACGGGTTTGCCTGCCCTGCCGGGACCTCCAGCTTCACATATCCGGTAATTTTCTTAGCCATCGTATTTTCCCTCGCCGCACAGGCGGCAACTGAGGTTAGTGGTGCGGCCTCCAGATGCTGTCGGCTTGACAGTCACCCGGCCTTCCACGGGGATCAGATCTTTTCCACCTGAGCGTATTCGAGCTCTACCGGCGTGGCGCGCCCGAAGATCGACACCGCGACCTTCAACCGCGAACGCTCCTCGTCTACTTCCTCCACCAGGCCGTTGAACGAAGCGAAGGGCCCGTCCGCAACGCGGACCTGCTCTCCGACCTCGAACTGTATAGAGGGCCGTGGCCGTTCGATCCCCTCCTGCACTTGATGAAGAATCCGACTGGCTTCCGCTTCGGTGATCGGCACCGGCTTGTTGTCCGATCCGAGAAAACCGGTGACCTTCGGCGTGTTCTTGATCAGATGGTAGGCCTGGTCTGTCATGTCCATCT
>DATFOT010000144.1:0-3128 GCA_035265265.1 Aestuariivirgaceae bacterium
AGCCTTCTTCTGCACTTCGGGCTTTTCGAGGATGGTCTTCACATCGGCCGCGATGGTGTCGACGATGGCTTGCGGCGTACCGGCCGGCGCCCACAAGCCGTTCCATGAGGTCGCGTCGAAACCGGACAGCGTCTCGGCGACGGCCGGGATCTCCGGCGCCTGCGGGCTGCGCTCGGTGCTGGTCACAGCGAGCGCCCGCACGGTTCCGCCCTGCGCCTGAGGCCAGGCGATGGTCATGTTGTCGAAGGCGAGATCGATATGTCCGCCGATGAGGCCGTTGACGATGTCCTGGGAGCTGCGGAACGGAACATGGGTCATCTTCGCGCCGGTCCTGAGCTGAAACAGCTCGGCCGCGAGATGCTGCGACGTTCCCGCGCCGGACGAGCCGTAGTTCAGCTTGCCGGGATTCTGTTTCGCGTATTCGACGAATTCCGCGAAGGTCTTCACCGGGATCTTGGGATTCACCACCAGGAGGTTCGGAAGCTTGGCCAGTCCCGTGATCGGGATGAAGTCCTTCTCGGCATCATGAGGGAGGTTCTTGTAGAGGAACGGATTGATGGCGTGCGTGCTCACCGTGCCGACGAGGAGCGTATGCCCGTCGGGCGCGGCCTTGGCGACGGCCGTCGTTCCGATATTGCCGCCCGCGCCCGGACGGTTCTCGATGACGAAGGGCTTGCCATATTTGGCCTGAAGCTGCTCGGCGACGATGCGGGCAAACAGATCGGTCGTGCCGCCGGCGCCGAAGGGCACGACAATCGTGACCTGCTTCTGCGGCCAGGCCGGGCTTTGCGCCTGGACCGCTCCAAGTCCGAGGAGCGAGAGGCCGATCGCCGCGAGCAACTTCTTCATGTGTTCTCTCCCTGATTCCGTTTTGTTGAGCTTCGGCGCTGGAATTGCGGCATATCTTGTATGGCAACATACAAATTTTGACAAGCCGGCACGAATGGGATCATACTGACCTCGCCTAGAGCATCTTTCCACCAGGGGATGTGCCTGTAATTGCAATTTCTTTTGACTTGGGAGATGCCAGCAAGTAGTGAGACATACGACAAGTTGGCCTACCCGATCGGGCAAATCACCTGTGAGGCTGGCCGCTGCTCCGGGACCCGGAGCAAGCTTGACGGATCGCTTCCGAACGATTGGCGGCGGCATCAGACACCTTCAGTTTTCAGCGCCTTGCAAGAGGCCCTCAACGGCTCCATGAACGAACGCTCTTTCCTCTCCGGCTTGTCTCTCAACACCGTCGCCCGCAAGCGCAATCTCGTGAGCGATCTGGCGGAAGCGATCTCGCGTGAGATCGCTGAAGGGCGGCTGCAGGCGGGAGATCGTCTGCCCACCGAGGCGGAACTCGCCTCGGCCGCCGGCGTCAGCCGGACCGTGGTGCGCGAGGCCGTGGCGGCGCTCAAGGCCGCCAAGCTGGTCCAGACCCGCCAGGGCGCCGGCGCCTTCGTGCTGCCGCCCCCGCCCAAATCGGATTTCTTCGCCTCGCTCAGCAACGGTGAAGTCGACGATATTCTGGCCATGCTGGAATTGCGCTTGGCCGTGGAGGTGGAGGCCGCTTCGCTTGCGGCCGTGCGCCGGACCGAGGAAGAGATGGCGGCGCTCGACCGGGCGCTGGAGAACATCACCAAGGGCGAGGATTACGGCATCGCGGCGGATCTCGAATTCCACCGTATCCTGGCGGGCGCGACCAAGAACCCCTATTTCGCACGCTTCCTGGACTTCCTCGGCGAGTTCGCCGTACCTCGCCGCCCCGGCACCTCGAACCCGGTGGGAGAGGATCAGCGTCAGCGCGACTATCTCGGCGTCATCGAGCGCGAGCACCGGGCGATCCGGGATGCAATTGCCATGAGCGACTCGAACCTCGCCGCCGCCATGATGCGCGCGCATCTCGCCAACAGCCGCAACCGCTATTCGGCCCGGATTCTGCAGGCTGCCGCCAAGCCTGCTTCCAAGGCCGTCCAAGTCCGGTCCGCCGCGAAGGCCTAAGCCGAAGCAAGCCAAGCAAAAGGAGCGGCTGTACTTGACAGCCAGCCCCAAAACGGCGACGAATTTCTAAATTTGTATGATATATGGCTTTTGCGCCGCGAAGCGTGGGGAGTGAAGCAATAATGGCCAAGCGATCGCCTGAACAGTTGAGAAGCCACCGCTGGTTCGGCGCGACGGACCTGCGCTCGTTCGGACATCGGTCCCGGACGCTCCAGATGGGCTATGCGCGTGAAGATTTCATGGGCAAGCCCGTGATCGCGATCATCAACACCTGGAGCGACATCAACCCGTGCCACGCGCATTTTCGCGTTCGCGTCGAGGACGTGAAGCGCGGCGTGTGGCAGGCCGGCGGCTTCCCCATCGAATTGCCCGCGATGTCCCTGTCGGAGAACTTCGTCAAGCCGACCACGATGCTCTACCGCAACCTCCTTGCGTTGGAAGTGGAGGAGCTTCTGCGCTCCCATCCGGTGGATGGCGCTGTGCTCATGGGCGGCTGCGATAAGACGACGCCCGCCACCGTCATGGGCGCGATCAGCATGAATTTGCCGATGATCTTCATGCCGGCAGGCCCCATGAATCGCGGGCACCATGCCGGCACGATCCTGGGCTCGGGATCGGACATCTGGAAGTACTGGGCCGAGAAGGAAGCGGGCACCATCACGAACCAGCAATGGAACGACATGGAAGCCGGCATCGCGCGCTCGCCCGGCACCTGCATGACCATGGGTACCGCCTCCACCATGACCGCGATCGCCGAATCGATCGGCATGACGCTGCCTGGAGCTTCCTCGATTCCGGCCGCCGACGCCGGCCATATCCGCATGGCCTCGGAATGCGGCCGCCGGATCGTGGAGATGGTGTGGGAGGATCTGACGCCGAAACACATCCAGTCCCGCAAGGCGTTCGAGAACGCCATCACCGTGGCGATGGCGATGGGCTGCTCGACCAATGCGATCATCCATCTGATCGCGCAGGCTCGCCGCGCCGGCCAGGATATCGGTCTCGACGATTTTGAAATCGCCAGCCGCAAGGTGCCCGTGATCGCCAATGTGCGGCCAAGCGGCGACAAATACCTGATGGAGGATTTTTTCTATGCCGGCGGTTTGCCCGGCCTGATGAGCCGCATCAGGGAGCATCTG
>DATFOT010000145.1:0-6102 GCA_035265265.1 Aestuariivirgaceae bacterium
CTGATAAAGCCGGGCGAAATCCTTTTCGCTCGCGGGCACGAGGTCGATCACGATGCGTGCGGGCTGGCCGTCCTCCGGTTCGACGACGAAGGCCTTTTCGATCAGCACCGGCCCCTTGGTTTCCACGACGATTCGCGAGCGGCCTTGGTCCATCAGGCCATAGCGAAAGGCGGTGACGAGGCCCCGACCCACGCTGCCGATTTCCGGGGGAAGATCGAATGTCACCTCCTGGAGGTCGATCACGACACGGTAGGGATCGGGAATGACATAGGCATTGAAGTTGACCGCCACGCTGAGGTCGACGACGAAGCGGGTGCGGACACCGTTGCCGCCCAGGCGCGCGGCCGTTGCCGCGGGAACGGCTTTATCCCAATTGAACCATCCTCCTGCGGCAGGCGCGGGAAGGGTCAGAAGAATAAGGAAAGCGAGGCTCCATACGAGGGGAGCGAACCCTCGCGCCTCCTGGCGGAATCGAGAAATCCTGGCAATCTCCCTCATCCGAATGCACCATCCGCGGGATCAGCCGCTCTAGGGGCTGCATTCCCGTGCCACCCTAGTTCACCTCTGGTTAACCATTAGTTTCGGACCCCGCCCCTTTTGCCGCCTGCCGGGGCCTGGTTTCGGCCGTTGGGAGCCATCGCCCTTGCCAAGAGAGCCATCCGTCACGTAAACAGGGCCATGTTCCGTTCCGGGATGGGCCAACACATGCCCTAATACCGGGGGGATCAGGATTTTCGCGCTGGAAGGGGCCGGGCATCTCATGCACCCCCGACCGGCTGCGTTAAGGGGCTCGCCCGGATGGCGCCGCCCCGGGGCCGGTTGCGTATGAGTGTCCCTCCGGCCAGTCATTTGAACCGTCCCGGCACGCCGGGGCAAAGGCAACGTTGGAATGCAGGCAAGCGCGCCAAAAAGACTTGAAACCTCCCGGCGAGGGCCGGGATCAAAGTCGGCGACTTTCACTGCCATTCCACAGCTGCGCGCAAGGCCGCACGACCATTCGGTGCCACGGCCCGGCAATAAGATCGATGGTTTGCCGCCGCCAAAGCGCGCCAAGGATACCCGCAAATGGGAAGCAAGATGCTTATTGATGCCACCCACACCGAGGAAACCCGGGTGGTTGTGGTTCGTGGAAACCGGATCGACGAGTTCGATTTCGAATCCGCTGCGCGCAAGCAGCTCAAGGGAAATATCTATCTCGCCAAGGTGACGCGCGTAGAGCCGTCTCTGCAGGCGGCCTTCGTCGATTATGGCGGGAACCGCCACGGGTTTCTGGCCTTCAGCGAAATTCACCCCGATTATTATCAAATCCCCATCGCCGACCGGCAGGCGCTTCTGCGCCAGGAGCGGGACGATGCCCGCCGCGGGGATGACGATTTCGAGCCGTTCGACACGCAGAGCAATGGTAGGGCTCAGCCGGCCGATGCGACAGCCGAAGAGCAAACCGCAACAGGCGATGCGCCTGATACGGACGCTTCGGTCGGCGAACCCGAAGGAGCGGAGCCATCCGTGGATGCTGCCGCCGACGCGTCAACCATCGATATGGAGACGGCGCCGATCGAGGGTGGCCTGACGGACGAGCCGCCCGCCTCATTATCCTCGGTCGAGACCGTGGAGGACGACCTCGAGGCCGGTTCGGTCGAATCGGTCGGTGCGGAGGACGTGCTGGAGGAAGTTCCACAGCGTGCACGCCGCCAGCAGCGTCGCCATTATAAGATCCAGGAAGTGATCAAGCGCCGCCAGGTGATCCTGGTGCAGGTGGTCAAGGAGGAACGCGGCAATAAGGGAGCGGCGCTGACCACATATCTTTCGCTCGCCGGCCGCTATTGCGTTCTGATGCCCAATACGGCTCGCGGCGGCGGCATATCGCGGAAAATCACCGATGCAGGCGACCGCCGGCGGCTCAAGGACGTCGCACGCGACATCGAGGTGGCGGAAGGCATGGGGCTGATCGTCAGAACGGCTGGAGCGCAGCGCACCAAGACGGAGATCAAGCGCGATTTCGACTATCTGATGCGGCTGTGGGAAAGCGTCAGGGATTTGACCCTCAGCTCAACGGCGCCGAGCCTCGTTTACGAGGAAGGCAATCTCATCAAGCGGTCCATACGCGATCTCTATACGAAGGATGTGGACGAGGTGCTGGTCGAAGGCGACGAGGCCTATCGCGATGCCAAGGACTTCATGAAGATGCTCATGCCCAGCCATGCGCGCAATGTGAAGCCCTATAAGGATACGCGCCAGCTGTTCTCGCGCTATCAAGTCGAGACGCAGCTCGACAGCCTTTTCAGCCAAACGGTGACCCTGCCGTCGGGCGGCTACATGGTGATCAACCAGACCGAAGCGCTGGTTTCGATCGATATCAACTCCGGACGCTCGACCCGGGAGCACAATATCGAAGATACCGCGCTGCGCACCAATCTCGAGGCATCCGACGAGATCGCCCGGCAGCTCAGGCTGCGCGACCTCGCGGGCTTGATCGTGATCGACTTCATCGACATGGAGGAAAAGCGCAACAACCGGGCCGTCGAGCGCCGGCTGAAAGAGGCGCTCAAGAACGACCGGGCGCGGATCCAGGTCGGCCGGATCAGCCATTTCGGTCTAATGGAAATGTCGCGCCAGCGCCTGCGCCAAGGCATGCTGGAAGGCTCCACCAAGAGCTGCCCGCATTGCGAGGGCCGCGGCGTCATCAGATCGGTTTCGTCTTGTGCACTTTCCGTGCTGCGAAGCATCGAGGAGCAACTCATCGCCAAGCGGCCGGAGAATCTCACCGTGCAGTGCAACCGCGAAGTTGCTTCCTATATCCTGAACGAGAAGCGGGATCATCTGCTCACGCTGGAGCAAAGCTTCGGGGTTTCGATCTATATCGTTCCCTCGGATAATGTGAAGGCCGCCGAGGCGCTGATCGAGCGCGGCGGAGAGCGGATGCCCGTACGCAAGGCGCTATCGGCGCCGGTCAAAATGGAGACCGCGCTCGCCGAAGTACCGGAAGAGCCTGTCGAGGACGAGGAAGAACCCGTCTCGGAGGAAAGCACGAGCGACGTTCAGCCAATCGCTGCAAGCGAAGGGGAAACTTCGGAGGGCGAGCAGAAACGCGGCCATCGCCGAAGGCGGCGCGGGCGCCGCGGCGGCAGACGCAATCGCGAGGAGCATGCGCAACCGGGAGCGAGTGATTTCGAAGCGCGCGAACATGGTGGAAACGGCGCAGCCGACCGGGCCGAGCAGCAGGCCGCGGACATCGAGCCGGGGTTCAACGGCAGCGGCATTGAAAGCGCGCTCCCGAGCGCGGCCGAAAGCGAACGGCAGGAACGGCGCATGATGCACGAGGAGCAGCCCAGCGAGGATGCGGCAGTGGCGCGGAGCTATTCCGATACTGGAGGCCCCAGCGTCGAAGATTCGAGCGAGGAGCGAGCCGAGCCGCCGGCAAGTCCGGAGAGCAGCGATGAGCCCGCGCAGCGGCGGTGGTCACCGCCGGAGCCCACGGTCGACCGCAGTGCCAAGGTCAGAAAGGCGGGGTGGTGGCAGCGGCGCGGCCAGGGCTGAGCCGGAGGCGCTTGCGAGCCTCAAACTCGCCGTATTTGACATTAAGACAATGAGCCCTCCAGCTCGGGTGAGATGATGATGCATCGGCATATGCATGGACTGGCAGCACGGGCCGCCAAGGCGGCTTTTGCGATCTGCCTTATCGTACAGAGCGCCGCCCTGCCCGCTTTCGCTCAGACCAGGAACCTGCCGCTCATCCGCGACGCAGAGATCGAAGGCCTCATGCGCATCTACAGCAAGCCTCTATTCGCGGCGGCGGGGCTCAATGAAGGCGCGGCCAAGGTGTTTCTCGTCCGGCAGCCGAGCATCAATGCCTTCGTGGCCGGAGGCCAGCGCATTTTCATCAACACCGGCCTGCTCGTGCAGGCGAAGACACCCAATGAGGTGATCGGCGTTCTGGCGCATGAGACGGGGCACATATCGGGCGGTCACCTGGCGCGCATGGGCCAGCAGATGCAAAAGGCGACCAACCAAGCCATCATCGGAATGCTGATCGGCGCAGCAGCGATCGCGGCAGGAGCGGCAACCGGAAATTCGGAGGCGTCCCAGGCGGGCGCCGGCGTCTATCTCGGAACACAGGGACTGGTGCAACGCAATCTCATGGCCTATGTGCGGGCGCAGGAATCCTCGGCCGACCAGGCGGCAATCAAATTCCTCGACGGCACAGGCCAGTCCGGACGCGGCATGCTGACGCTGTTCCAGAGGCTCATGAACCAGTCGATGGGCTCGCTCAAAAATGCCAATCCCTATGTAATGACCCATCCGATGCCGCTCGACCGCATCCGCAATCTCGAAGTGTCGGTGAAGGAGAGCCGGTTTTACGGCAGAGACGACCCCCAGGATCTGCTTTTGCGCCATCGGCTGATGCAAGCCAAGCTTTCGGGATTTCTCGACAGCGCACAGCAGGTTTTCCAAAAATATCCCGCGAGCGACAAAAGCCTGCCGGCGCGCTATGCGCGATCGATCGCCGCCTTCAGGATGGGAGACCTCAAGAACTCGGTGCGCGAAATCAACTCGCTCATCGAAGCGCAGCCGGGCTATGCCTATTTCTGGGAGTTGAAGGGCCAGGCGCTATTGGAAAGCGGGCACGGGCAAGAAGCGATTCCACCGCTGCAGAAAGCGGCAAAGCTGTCCAACGGAAACGGCCTCATTCAAGTAATGCTGGCCCAGGCGCTTTTGCAAAACGAAGGCCGCGGGAACGCTGAAGCCGCGCTGAAGATCCTCAAAGGGTCGTTGCGCAGCGAACGCGACATGCCGGCGCTCCATGCACATATGGCGATCGCCTATGCGAGGCTGGGCAACATCCCGCTTGCCGATCTTTCGACGGCGGAAGCGGCAATGCTGCGCGGCGATAAGGAACTGGCATCGAAAAAAGCCGAGCTGGCCGCAGCCAAGCTCAAGCGCGGATCGCCGGAATGGCTCAGAGCCAATGATATTTTGAATTTTGCCGACCAAAAGAAGTCCTGAACATCCTCGCTCATGGCCCATCGCCACAATGGAGTATGCAGATGAACCGAATGATCCTGAGCCTGGCGGTCGCGATCGGTGTCATGGGCACTGCCCATGCGGCTGCCGCGGGCGAAATCAGCGCTGAGCAGCGCCGGGCGTTCGAGGCGATCATCAGGGATTATCTCATCACGCATCCGGAAGTGATCAAGGAGGCGATACAGGAGCTCGAACGCCGCCAGGCCGTCGAGGCGCAGGCCGGGACCAAGAAGAAGATCGGCGAGCGGGCGAAGGAAATCTACCAGGCTTCGGGCGACCTGGTGCTGGGCAATCCTAAGGGCAAGGTCACCGTGGTTGAATTCTTCGACTACAATTGCGGTTACTGCAAGAAGGCGGTACCCGAGGTCGAAAAACTCATTCAATCGGATAGTGACGTGCGGGTGGTGGTCAAGGAATTTCCGATCCTCGGGCCCGGCTCACTGTTTGCGGCCAAGGCAGCATTGGCCTCGCGCAGCCAGGGAAAATACGATGAGTTTCACTTGGCCCTGATCAAACTTGACGGCGTCAAGGACGAGACGAGCGTCATGCAGGTTGCCCAGCAAATAGGGCTCGATCTCGAAAAGCTCAAAACCGACATGGAAAGCGACGGGGTGGCCGAAGTGATCAGCCGCAACTACAGCCTGGCTGAATCTCTGGCGATCAGCGGCACACCATCATTCATCATCGATGAGGCCCTTGAGCCGGGTTTTGTCACATATGACGTGCTGGCGGCGCATGTGTCGACGGTCCGGCAAAACGGCGGCTGCCGGGTCTGCTGACCCTAAGGCAGCAGGCGCTTCCATCGGGCGCCAAGACCACCTATAAGGCGTGTTTCAGCGGCGGGCGGGCCAAAGCCGCAAGTCTCAACAGGTCATTGCCGGAAGTTCATGGCAGAAACCATCTATATTCTGAACGGACCGAATCTCAACCTCCTGGGCAAACGCGAACCGGAGATTTACGGCTCTGAAACCTTGGCCGACATCGCCGCGCGCTGCAAAGCCAAGGCCGGCGTGCTCGGCTTTGCGGTCGATGTCCGCCAAACCAATATCGAAGGCGAACTCGTGGACTGGGTCCAGGAGG
>DATFOT010000146.1:0-4130 GCA_035265265.1 Aestuariivirgaceae bacterium
GAAGAAAATAAAAAATCCTGCTTGACAACATTCCTAGATGTGTGTATATCGTCAGCATCTGCTCCATGAAGGAGGCGGTCATCGCGAAGCCTCACCTCTTCATGTTGAACGTGGAGCAGCTGCCGTCTGTCCCAGGGTCCCCGAGGCACCTTGGCAGGTACGGACGGCGGTGGGAGCGCTGTCGAGCCTCCGCATTTTAGCCCCTCAGCTGGGGGGCGCCAGTCCCACTCAGTTAATTCTCGAAATTAACGGAAGTGGGCACCGGTCCTACTCTTTGAAGTAGGCACCTAGGAGGGCCAGCCTCCCACCTCTCCTTCACCCGGAGGCGAAAAGCCTGTCCGGAGAATCAGCTATTGTTCAATTCCTGATTCATTATGAGCTGGACGCCGGGAGCCGCGGCCATTGCGAAACGGCAAATTCTCTGCCCCTATAGGAACACCGCAAATTGGAACGACAAAGGGCCTTCGTGCAATCGACGCAGTTCTCCCTTCTCAAGACCAGGCGCTTTCTTCCGCTCTTTGTTGCCCAGGCGCTTGGCGCCTTCAATGACAACGGCTTGCGCTACGGCATCAGCATTCTGCTGGTGTATGTTCTTGCTGAGAGGCTGGCGATCGACGGCGGCATGTTTGTTGCTTTAGGCACCGCTCTTTTCATTGCTCCCTATTTCATTTTTTCTGCGACAGCCGGACAGCTGGCGGACAAATACGACAAGGCGGTCCTTGCCGCCAATATCAAGGGCCTCGAAATTGGCATCATGCTGCTGGGTTGGATCAGCCTCCACATGGACCTGATCTGGCTTCACATGCTGGTGCTGTTCCTCGCCGGAACCCAGGCAGCCTTTTTCAGTCCGGTAAAATACGGCCTTCTGCCGCAGCATTTGACCCGGACCGAACTGGTGGGGGGCAACGGCCTGATCGAGATGACGACGTTCATCGCCATTCTTCTGGGCGTTCTGTTCGGGGGAAGTTTCGTGCTGATCGGCCCGCTGTTCGGGGCGCTTGGACCTTCGGGTAAAGACATCGTCGGCGCGACTGTCACCGCCCTCGCCATTCTTGGTTATCTTTCAGCACGCCTTATTCCACCCGCCGCCCCGCCTTCACCCGACATCCGCCTGAATTGGAATATTGCTGTTGAAACACGGCGCATCCTTGGCTTTGCCACCGAACGCAGCGATGTTTTTCAGGCGATCATCGGCATCTCCTGGTTCTGGTTTGTCGGCGTGCTCATGCTCACGGTCTTCCCCCCCTTTACCCGTGATGTGCTGCATGCCGATGCCGCGGTCGCCAATTTGTTCGTTGCGATGTTCACGGTCGGGATTGGAGCAGGTTCCCTCGTGGCAAATACCATGCTGCGCGGCGAGGTCTCGGCTCGCTTCGCCAGCCTGGCGGCGATCGTCATGACGCTCTTCATCATTGATCTCTACTTTGCCTCGAAGCTCGCAGCGGCGCGCATGACCGGCAGCGATCTGGCATCACTGCGCGTATTCATGTCGGGGTTCGCCGGGTGGAGAATAGCGGCTGATCTGTTTTTCCTGGCCTTTTTCGGCGGCATCTATGTCGTGCCGCTCAACGCCCTGATGCAGGATCGGGCATCGCCTACAAGACGCGCCAGGGTGATCGCCGGGAACAATGTCATGAACGCCCTGTTCATGACGGTATCGTCCCTGGCCGCCTCTCTCGCATTTAAATTCGATATTCCGATCACGGCCGTTTTTTTGCTTCTTGCCTTTCTCAATGCTCTTGCTGCCGCCCTGTGCGTATTCCTTCTTCCACAGGAACTCATCAGGAACATCGGCCGGCAGATATTGCGGCTTTTCTATCGTGTTGAGGTCCGCGGGCTGGAGAACTACCGCGCCGCCGGCAGCCGCGCGGTGATTGTTGCCAACCATCAGTCGTTTCTCGATGGCCCGCTGCTGTCGATGTTCATCCCCGACCGCTGTCATTTTGCCGTCAACAGTCACGTCGTCGCCAGATGGTGGATGAAACCCACATGCCTGCTCTTCGATATCATTCCCATCGATCCGACCAATCCTTTGGCGCTGAAAACGCTGGTCAGGGCATTGAAGCGGGGCAGGAAGGTGGTGATTTTTCCGGAAGGCCGCATAACGGTCACCGGTTCGCTCATGAAAATCTATGAGGGCCCGGGCATCATCGCCCATCTGGCAAATGCGAAGATTCTCCCCATCCGCATCGACGGCGCACAATACTCGCTGCTCTCCAGGATGCATGGCAAGCTCAAGCTCAGGCCATTCCCGAAAATTACTTTGACCTTCCTGGAGCCGGTGAGGGTGCTTCCTCCGCCCCATTTGAAAGGCAGCGAGCTGCGCACGCATCTGTCCCAGAAGCTCTACGACATCATGACCGACATGGTGTTCCGAACCAGCAATGTCGATCAGCACCTGTTCCATGCGCTTATTGATGCGCGATCCGTCCATGGCCGCCGGCGAAAAATCTTGGAGGACATACAGCGCAACCCTCTCTCTTTCAGCCGCATCATTGCCGGCAGCTTTATTTTAGGCCGCAGATTTGCCCGGCTGACGCGGGGGGAAAGAACTGTTGCGGTCCTTCTCCCCAATGCCAATGCCTTCATCGTCACGCTGTTTGGGCTTCTCGCCGTGGGCCGGGTTCCCGCCTTGCTGAACTTTTCGGCGGGCGCCGTGAACATGGCTGCCGCCTGTGCGGCAAGTCAATGTCGCACCGTAATCACATCGCGCCGGTTCATCGAGCAGGGCGAGCTCGGTAGCGAGATCGCGGTTCTCGCCGAAACCGCCAAGATCATTTACCTCGAAGATCTGCGCGCTCGGCTGAATCTGTTCGACAAGCTTTATGGTCTTTGCGCCTCCGCCTTTCCCTGCCGCTTTTTGCAGCTTGGCGGTTATGTTCCCGGCTCCGCTGCCCCCGCGGTCATTCTATTCACCTCGGGCTCGGAGGGGATTCCCAAGGGTGTCGTGCTGAGCCACCGCAACGTCAACGCCAATCGTCACCAGCTCGCCGCGCGCATCAGTTTCAATGCTCAGGACGTTGCATTCAACCCTCTTCCCATGTTTCACGCCTTTGGCTTGACAGGGGGCACGCTGCTCCCCCTCCTGGCTGGCGTGAAGACTGTCCTCTACCCTTCTCCGCTTCACTACAAGATCGTGCCGGAGATGGCTTATGACACCGATGCGACCGTTATATTCGGCACCGATACCTTTCTCGCGGGCTACGTCAGGAACGCCCACCCTTACGATTTCTACGCCGTGCGTTACGTGGTGGCGGGCGCTGAACGAGTGAAAGCCGAAACCCGCCAGCAATGGATGGAGAAATTCGGTCTTCGCATCTTGGAGGGATATGGCGCCACTGAATGCTCGCCCGTGCTTTCGGTCAACACGCCTTTGCAGTTCCGTTCCGGTACGACTGGCAGGCTTCTCGACGGCATCAGCTATAGGCTCGTACCAGTGGAGGGAATCGAAAAGGGCGGCCGCCTCGTTGTGAAGGGTCCCAATGTGATGCTCGGTTATCTGCGTGCCGACAACCCGGGCGTTCTCGAACCTCCCCCCGATGGCTGGTACGACACCGGCGACATCGTCGATATCGACGATCTCGGCTTCGTCACCATCATCGGCCGCGCCAAGCGATTTTCAAAAATAGCAGGTGAGATGATTTCACTTTCCTCCGTCGAGGCCATCTTGACCAAAGCCTTTCCCGGTTTCGACCACGCCCTTCTCTCGGTCCCTGATCAGAAACGCGGCGAACAGCTTTTTCTAATCACCACCGCCCCTGATCTCGACCGTCGCAAGGTCGCGGAAGGCCTGAAGCAGCACGGTGCCTCGGACATGATGATCCCGCGCAAGATCCTTCAGATCGACAAGCTTCCCGTCCTGGGTTCGGGAAAGACCGACTATGTTGCGCTCTCGCGCTTCATTCATCAGGCGGCTGAGACATGACCGGCCGGATCCTTCTCGATGCGCGCGAAGACTCTTTGCTTGCGGGCGCCGAAGGTCCTGCCATGCAGCTTGCGATGCGCACCTTGCTTCACGCCGCCGATATCATGGGCGCGAAGCAACTCGTCCCAATAGGCTTTGCTCATCTCGATGCCTGCTTCTATACCGGCCAATCCCATGTCGACTTCGCTCAATATCTCCTGACCCA
>DATFOT010000147.1:0-11074 GCA_035265265.1 Aestuariivirgaceae bacterium
TAAGGCAGGGCTATGTCGAGCCCTGCCCCTCTTACGCGCCTTTGCCCCCCTAAGGACGCCGTTTGTTTCATCCGTAATAGCCGGCCTGTTTCAGATAATCCGTTACCTGCTGCGCGGCTGTATCAAGCGCTGCACCGCCGCCGGAACCAGCCTGCAACGCCTTGTTGAGCTGAATGCCGAGCAATTCTTCGACTTTGGCCCAGTCCGGCGTGCGCGGCCGCGGCAGTGCCCCTGCGTCGAGCTGCTGCAGAGCGACCGGGATCAGCCGGTTGCCGGGCTTGGGTACTCCGAAAGCGGTACGCTTCACCGGTATCGAGCCGGCTTCGGCAAGCTTCGCCTGAGTCGCCGGGCTCGAATACCATTTGAGGAACGCAATTGCATTGGCCTTGTTGGGAGCCGATTTGGGCACGCCGGCAATGAAAATGCCCATCTGGGCAATTGCCTTCTCCTTCTGCGGCACGACACCGAAGTCGAGCTTGCCGACAACCTTCGACTGGTTCGGATCGTCCGCCTTCAGCGCGTTCCCCGAGTACTGGATGATCGCACCGGCTTCGCCGCCGAGTATCGCCGCACCTTCCTGGTCGGAATCGAACTCGACCACGCCTTCGGGCGCATTTTGCTTCATCGGTCCAACGAAGAAGTCGGCCGCGGCCTTGCCCGCGTCGGAATTGAAGGTGACGTTCCACTTGTCGTCGAAAAACTGGCCGCCAAACGAGAGGAACACCGGATACCAGCTTGTGACGATGGGATTGCCCGCCACCCCCCGGAACACGATCGGGTATTTAATCGTACCGGCTGCAACGCCGGCCTTGCCCTTCTCGATGAGTTCATCCCAGGTCTTTGGCGCGCCCCCTGTATAAACATCGTTGCGATAGGTCAGTGTCTGCAGATCGCCGACGAACGGCAGCGCGATCAGCTTCGGCTCTGCGCTCTCGAAGCCTTTCACCCTGGGTCCCTGCCGCGGCGGCCAGTAACCCATCTCGATCATCGACTGTATCCAGTCGGTATCCGTTGCATCTATGCCGCCGGTGCCGAGATCCTCGAGCACGTCGGCTGCCCCGAATTGCGGCACCCACGGATCGTCGAGCAGATACATGTCATACTGTCCGGCGGCGTTCTGTGCATCGGCGAACCATTTCTCGAGCGTCACGCCATACTCGTCCTCGAGGAAGGTAACGTCGAAATTACCCTCGGCTTTCGCCAAGGGGATGATCTTGTCTTTGAAGGGCGTCAGACCGCCATCGGCAAAGGCGCCGATGATCACCTTGCCGCCATCCTGCGCCGATGCGGTTCCTGCTTCCGCCGAAACTAACGATCCCACGGCCAGTCCCGCTGCTGCCTGCAGCAGTCTCCGTCGGTTGAGTGCGAAAATCTTGCTATGTGTCATCGTTTCCTCCCTTGTTCGGTGCACGGTGCACCACTGCCAAACCTGATTGATCGAAGAAGCTCGCATCCACAGGGTCAAAGCTAACGCCTACCGGCGTGCCGATTCGCGCCCGGAAGCCACGCCCTGCCCTTACCGTTACCCGTTCGTCGCCAATGCGCACATCGATCAGCGTCTCGTTGCCCATGGGCTCCACCACATAAACTTCACCTGCCATCGCGCACGGCTGATCGGGTGCGACCAGCATAAGGTTTTCAGGGCGGATGCCGATCTCCGTGATCTTGCCGGCAAGGCAGCTCCGTAGCCGCTGAGCGCCGAGCGGCACCCTGGCCCCGCCAATTTGCAGCCCCTCGCCGTCGCAGCGGGCCGCCAACAGGTTCATGGGCGGGCTGCCGACGAAGGTGGCAACGAAGCGGTTGAACGGACGCTCATAGATCTCTTCAGGTGGCGCCACCTGCTGCAGCTCGCCATGGCTCATCACCGCAATAAGATCGGCCATGGTGAGAGCTTCAGCCTGATCATGGGTGACATAAAGCGTCGTTGCCCCCAGCCGATGGCAGAGACGCTTGATTTCGCCGCGCATCGCCAAGCGCAGCCTGGCATCGAGATTCGACAGCGGCTCATCCATCAGAAATGCCGCCGGATCTCGCACGATCGCCCGGGCGAGCGCTACCCGTTGCCGCTGTCCACCCGACAGCTGCCGGGGATAGCGGTCGAGAAGATGAGCGATCTCCAGCGCTTGAGCGACTTCGGATACTTTCGCAGCCCGCTGCTTGGGCGGAGTTCGGCGTATCAGGAGCGGATAGCCAATATTGTCCGCAATCGTCATGTGGGGGTAAAGGGCATAGCTTTGGAACACCATCGCGACGTCGCGGTCGCGGGGCTGCAGGCGCGTGACGTCGCGCTCGCCGATCAGCACACGGCCGGCGGTCGGCACGTCGAGGCCCGCGAGAATTCGAAGCGCCGTCGTCTTTCCACATCCCGACGGACCGAGCAGGGCGAGGAAGCTGTGATCGGGAATGGCGAGATCGAGCGATTTCAACGCAATAACCGGCTCGAAGCGCTTTTCCACCGCCTCATAGCGCACCGAGCTCATGGCCCGACTCTCCCCGTCGTCGAGCGGATGATCAGCGGACTTTCCTGCAGCTCGCGCTGGCCGACATATCTGCCTTCGCGAGCGGCGCCGACCAGCAGATCGACGGCGCGTTTGCCCATTTGGACCGCATCCGACCGGATCGTGGTGAGCCGGATTCGAGAATGAGAGGCGATGGGAATGTCGTCGTGCCCGATCACCGACACGTCCTGCGGCACCCTGAGCCCGCTCTGCTCCAGCTGATCGATCACGGCGATGGCATGGAGGTCATTATGCGCGATGATCGCGGTGGCTGCGCCGAACTCGACCGGTGCGAGCTTCCGTCTCCCCAGTGCTTGTTCGAAGCCGAGCTTTCGCCTTTCGCCCGACTGCTCACTGAGGTCTTGCGCCGCAAAGGTGAACCGGCGGTGGCCGAGCGCGTGGAGATGATCGACCGCGGCCTCCATAGAAGCGGCGTCGTCGTGATCGACGACACCGAGCCGTTCGTCATCCGGTTCGCCGAGAGAGGCCAGGACAACTCTTATGTCGTGGTCGAGCAGCTTTTTGGGCAAAGGTGATCCTACCGAAATTCCGCCGATGATCACCCCTTCAACTCGCCGTTCGATGAACACCCGCCCCGCATCGTCCTCGCTTGCGGCCAGGCACTCCGTATTAAGAGCCAGCACCGCGAATTTCAACTCATTGGCCGCGCGCTCGACGCTCACCACCAGCCCTGCATAGAAAGGGTTGGCAAGGTCCGGCACCACGATACCGAGCACCGAGCTCGTCCGGCTCTTTAGCGACCTGGCAATGGCATTGGGATGGTAGTGCAGCTCGGCGATGGCTTGTTCGACGCGCCGCCGCGTCGCCTCCGCCACGACGCAATGGCCGCGCACCACATTCGAAGCCGTCGATTTCGACACGCCTGCTCGCTTGGCGATCTCGACGAGAGTCGTCATCTGCCGGTTCGCTCTCCTTCAAGCAGCCGATCGAGAAAATAAAATGATCGCTGCGTAGCTGTCTCCCCGTCGTAGCGGGGATCTTCGTTCTCGATGGAAATCACCCCGTCATAACCCGCCCCGGCGACCGCCTGGATCAGCGCTCTCCATGTGCTCTCATCATGTCCATCGCCGACTGCCGCGAAGTGCCACGGAGCTGCCCCCGGATCCCCCGGCGGTGCGAAATGCAAAATCCCATCGCGCCGAATTCGATCGGGATAAAGCAGCGTGTCCTTGCCATGGACATGGCCGATGCGCTTGCCGAGCGCCTTGACCACCTCGACGGGATCGATCCCCTGCCACCAAAAATGACTGGGATCGAAATTAATGCCGATGTTTTCCTCCGTATATCGTGCGAGCGCGTCGAAGCCCTTGCTGCTGAATACAGCTACGCCCGGATGAAGCTCCAGACACACCATCAGACCCGGTGCCTCTCTGATCAGCCGCCGGCTGATCGCTTGCCAGAACGGTCCCACTTCATTTTCCATTTGCCATCGGAAAATGTTCTCGTCGTCGGACGATGTTGCCCAGCAAGGAAATACGCCAAGCGATCCACCGCCCGGCCCTGCCGGACAGCCACTCATTGTGATGACCCGGTCAACCCCAAACTCGCTCGCAAGCGTGATAGCGGCATCAAGCCGGCGCTGCGCGTCGGCGCGCTTACCCGGATCCGGATGAAGAATATTACCCGCAGCGTTCACCGCGGAAAGGCTTAGGCCGTATTCGGCAAGCTCGTTCTTGAGGCGCTTGCGTTCATCCGGCTGCGAGATCGCCTCGACATCTAGATGCGGGCGCGGCCATGGGCCCCAGGCGCCGAGCCCAAGTTCGACATCTCTTATTCCACGCTCCGCACACCAGGCGAAAAAGTCCCGGCGTCCGAGCTTTGGGAGCGAATCCGAATAAACGCCAATTCTCATGCGATCGCCTTCACCAGCGCCGATGTCAGCAATGCCACGTCGCTGCGAGCCTCTTCGACCGTGGTCTCAACCGGTGCCTCGCCGATTGCCGCGCTATGAAAAGCGCGAAGCTGCTCTCGGAATGCCTCTTCATAGCTCGCCCGGTGATCGGTGGTCACGAGCGCATGGCCGTTCCCGGCCCGTTTAACTTTCAGCTGCGTTGGGAGATGGCGCAGATAGGGCGAAGGAAACACCAGCTCGATAATCCTGTCCTCACAATAGATCGAGATGCGCTCGGTATAATCCGGCACCCCGGAAAGGTTGAGATGAGTCATTGTGACCCGCCCGCCTCCAGGCAAGCCGAAGCCGAGCTGCACGCCACGGCCATCATCGAAGATCGCTCCCTGGCTCGCTGCCTCCGGAAGCTTTCCTCCCATATGAGCAACCATGCCCCGGACCACCGCCACATCATGCACAAGCGCCGAAAGAAAGCCATTGCCAGCCGCGCGCAGTGCACTTTCGCCAAGCTCTGCTTCCGCCCCCTCACACAGCTGCTCGAAGGTAAGCTTGCGCACCTTTTCGCGAAGATCCATGGGCAAGTCGCTCGGCCATGTCATCGGCAGATGTGCCACGAAAGGATCGTGATCGGGATCGTTGACCTCGATGGAAATAAGCTTCACTGATTCGATGCGTGTCGGCAAATTGGTGAGCGCCTGCTTGTAAGCAGGGTCATGCCTTTTCATGTAGGCAATTTGCACGATCCGGCCGGCACGGTCGCGCGCGGCGGCAATTTCGTCGCATCCCTCCACCGTGAGAGCCAGCGGCTTCTCACAAAGCACGTGAAGTCCTGCCTCGAGCGCCTTAACGGCCAGCGCCGGATGAAAAGCATCGGGCGCGGCTATCACAACGGCATCGATCCCGGCGGCCAGGAGGTCCTCGAATTTGGCGTGAACCGACCTGATTCCGTAGCGCGCCGCGACTGCCGATCTTACTGCCGCCGAGGCGTCGGCCAGTCCGACAAAATCAAAACGGGTGGAATCATCCCAAAGATAATAGGCATGCTCGGCCTGCCCCACGAGGCCGGCACCGACCAAGCCCATCCGCAGCTTCTGCATTTATCCCCGATTTGGAACGATCCAATCCATGCAATTCATCAGAATGAAATGGGAAGGTCAAGCAGGACTCGGAACCATCGCGAACGGTAGGAATTTGTTTTCAACAAGAGGTTTTATGGCAGCGATCAACCCTCAACCACCCTTGCCAGGTCCCGATCAGCCGATTCCGCCCGCCCAACCTGAGCGACCGGATGTGCCTAGAGAGGAGCCGCCAGACACCGATATTCCTGATGTGACCCCCCCTATACCTACGCCGCCGGTCCACTCTTAGTGAGATGATCCTACTTACGATGCGCGGCCCATTGCTGAACTAAATGAACCGTTCCGACATCCGCAAGATCATTATCATCGTTTTGGCTCTTACAGTGCTGCTGCTTGGAGGGGGTTATGCCTTCGGCGCATTCGAGGGTATTGGCTGGCACGGAATCGGAGCATTGATTGTAGGCGTCGCACTGTCCCTTGCGCTGGGGGTCGGCCTCATGGTGCTCATGTACGCAAGTAATCGGAGTCACGACGAGGAAGCGCATCTCGCAGCCAAGAGCACATTCAAAGACGACTCCGAGCCCGCGCCCGCTCCCAAATCCGACAGAACGGGAAGATGAGTTGGCTGCCAGCGGATTGCGGCGTTGTTCAGTTCTTCAAATCCGCCACTTCAACTTGCACCTTGTCCGTGCTGCCGCTCCGCAACAAGGCGAGTGTCACCGGCTTTCCGATCCCGACCTCCTCGAGACGTTCAGTAAGGTCCGGCAGCCGACGCACAGGGCGATCATCGATCCCCGTGATCACATCGCCGAGACGGCCGGTCTCCTGGTCGATGCCTTTCAATCCTGCTCGCTCCGCAGGCGTACCCGGCACGACGCCGGCGATGACAACACCAGTAATGCCGAGCTGGGCGGTCGCCGCCTCATCGGCTGCGATGATCCCGATGCCCGGATTTGGTACCCTCCCCTGTTTGATCAGCTGCGGAACGACGCGGTTCACCCGGTCGACGGGGATGGCGAAGCCAATGCCGGCGTTGGCGCCGGAGGGAGAGAAAATGGCCGTGTTGACTCCGATGAGTCGACCTGAGGAATCAAGCAGGGGACCGCCGGAATTGCCGGGATTGATGGCGGCATCGGTTTGAATTACGCCTGCTATTTCGCGCCCCGCACCGGTCGGCAGACGGCGCTCGAGCGCGCTGATGATTCCCGATGTCAGCGACTGGTCGAGGCCGAAAGGATTGCCGATGGCGAAGGCAGCCTGCCCGACGACTAAATCGCGGGAGGAGCCGACTGCCACCGGGGGCGGCAGTGCGCCACGCTTACTAAGCCGGATGACTGCCAGATCGTAATTGGGAGCCCGGCCCACGAGGCTTGCCTCGGTCAGCCCACCATCCGCCAATCGAACCATCAGGTCCATACCACCGCCCACGACATGATCGTTGGTCACCACATGTCCGGCGCGATCCCAAATGAAGCCCGTTCCGCTGCCGATTGAGCCCGTGGCCTTGTTCTGACTCACCACCTGGACCACCGATGGTGACACCGCCCGGAACAGGTCGATGGCCGTTGTCTCGAATTGCGCAAGCTCGCCCCGAGGGATGACCAGGCGCGGCTCGGTCGAGGCAAAGAGCCAACGGTCGATATAGGGGCCAAGCGCCAGCACACCCAGGAAAATGGCGGCGGCAAGCAGCAGGACCCTCGTTACGCGGTCACCCATGGGCATTATCCGTCTAGAACCAGATAAGACAGAACAAGCCCCAAGAGTTGCAGACCAGTTTGCCGTGCGCCGCCAATGCAGAAGGCCGGCCATCGCTGGCCGGCCTCCGAGTTGTTTCGTTTGCTACTTGGACTGCAATTGCGGCAGCTTCAACTGCGTATTATCGGCAACTTTGTTCTCGTTGATACCGACCTTGGTCTGCCACTCGCCCATGGCATCGATGTCCTGCTCGGTAATACCATGGATAACAAGATGGTCGTTGCCGCTGAGCACAAAGCGTTCGAGCGGGAATGTCACTTTATTCTCGCCAATTCCCATGAAACCTCCGTGGGCGACAACGACGTGGGGCTTATTGTTTATCGAAATGACCTCATCGACGTCGCCGAGCTGTTCACCTTGACTGTTCCAGACATCCATGCCTTTGAGGTCGCTCACGGCAATTGCTGATTGAGCGTCGGTAACCTGTGCTTTGACATCGCCACCGAAGCGTTTGAGGTAGGCTTGCCGCTGCTCGGAAGTCAGTTGCCTAGGCGCCTCCGCGGGCTGCTGCTGGGTTGCCGGCTGTTGAGCAGCGGTCTGCTGCTCACCCGTCGCGAGGGCTTGCTCTTGTGACGCAGCTCCCTGCTGCTGACTTGAGGCACCAGCCTGCTGCTGCGCCTGGCCGCTTTCGATCTGCTCGTAGCGAACCGTGGGCTGTTCCTGCGACTGGTGTATCACCACGCGCGGCTTGGCACTCTCATATGTAACTTGGGGCTGACCTTGCTCCTCGACATTCAGCTGAGGCTGACCCTGCTGCACACTGACCTGCGGCTGAGCGGGCTGAACCTGGACTGCCGATTGACTCTCCGGCTGCACGATCTGCACCTGCGGCTGGGGCTGCTTCACCTCCACTTTCGGCTGGGCCATGGCTATATTCACATCAGGCTTCGGCATGCGGACGATGATTTCAGGGGGTGGCAGGTCGACCGTTACCGTCGGCGCTGCCTGGCGTACCAGGATTTCCGGGTTCGGCTGCCGGACCGTTACCTGCGGCTGAGGCTGCTGGACGGAGACTTGCGGTGCGCCTTGTTGAACCTGCACGCTGGGGGCTGGCTGCTGCACCACGATCTTTGACCCGCCTTGGCCCGTTGCTTCGCCCGGCATTCCGGCTAAGTTGATCTGCGTGTTCTGTTCCACCGGTTTGTAATTGCCAGAACCTTCGTCATAAGCGGCAAGATCTTTATTGTTACCCTGGAACATCAGCCGGTCATTGTTGAAAGAGAAACTCTCAACAGGGACCAGCACCTGCTTGTTGTCTGAAGTGGTCACCACGGCGAACATTTGGCCGTTCTGGTCCTGCACGATATTGCTGACTCGTCCGAACTCCTTATCGGATTGATCGTAGATAGCCTGATTGGTGATCGAAGCAGCGGTGATCGGCTGCGCTTGGCCCTGCTGCGAGCCTTGTTGCGTGGTCTGCTGAGCTGGTGCCGTTTCGGTTGAGGTTTGAGCCAAGAGAGTGGCTGGCGCCAAGGCGGTGCTGGCTACGAGGATGGCAAAACATGCTCGTTTCATGACTTCTTCCTTTCGTGCTGGTTGATTCACACTGAGGAAGTTTTGGTGGAGTCATTGGTTCCGAACAAAGAACGTGGCCGAAGTTCTCAGAACCTCAGCAGGATTGTTATTGAATCAAGCGAAGCGCGATTACTCGCGCCTCGCTGCAAAGAGGATACTAGACATTGGACAAGAGAGTGAGATCGCTCTCGCTTGCCCTGCGGTCATGCTCCTCATCGGCGCTTTTGACGCGGTAATGAAAGTTTCCCTCTTCGAAGGGCAGGAGTTCCACAATATGGCAGGTCACCGTTTTCCCCGGGTGAATGATGCCTAAGGATAAGTGCACACGCTGGCCGATGCCGAAGCGAGGGTTCATGCAGGTTCCTTTCTGCTGGGATGCTTGGGGGGAGAGGTTGGGGTGTCGTCCATTGTAGTGAGGACCTCCTGGACGATCTCATCGATCTGCCTGACATCTCGGGCATGGGCCAGGACAAGTTGCGCAAGCGTGTATCGGCTGGCCTCTGCCGCCCAGGGAAAGCTGTGCTTGCCTTTCTTCTGCGCGAGCTGAAGCCAGGCCGTATCAAAGATGCTCTGCAGCCGGATGAGGGTCTTCGGGCTGCAAACACTGGCTCGTGATTGCATGTAGCCTCCACTCGGACTTCGCTAGGAGGATCTTGAGTCGTCCGTCCATCACGCAACCCGCGTCTAGAGTGTTCGGTTCCGAACAATTTTATCCTTCAGACAGAGGGAAAGTGATCGCGCGGTTCCGAGGAGGATGGAAGCCCTTCAAATTCAATCGATTAGCCTAGCCCTTCGCCTCAGGACATCTTCGATTCTTTTACGACTGTTGCCGACGTGCTTGATGGCCTTTTTCACTGCTCCGCGCTTTACGCCGGCTTTCCTCGAGGAGTAACGCACTTCGTGCGCCTGTCCTTCCCGCGACGAGTTTTCGATCCCCCGGCCGGGCTGCGCTTCCTCGTCGCGAAGACCGAATGAACCGTCGCTTCCATTCAATTGCCAGATGCGAGAGCGTGATTAAACACCTCCAACTCGCAGAGCGATTGGGTGGAGTTCCTCCCCATTCGGCGCGCGAAGAACAATAAGAAATGCTCGGACGGCAGTTGAAAGGGAGAGACGCCATGGTCGATCGAGTCAAGTCGATGCCGGTTGCGAATTTGCGTATGTTCGAAGCCGTCATCGGAAAACATCTGAAGCAGGGTGTGCCCGCGGCACGTGTGGTGTTGACCATTGCCATAGTGGCAGTTTCCATTGCCGTTGCGGTGCTGACAAGCTAGTCCCCACCTTGTTCGCGCCGGGCGATTGGCCAAATCGCATTTCAGCGGGTTGGAGTGGACCCCATATGCATGTTTGCAGTCGATTATGTTAGACTTTGCGAATCGGGGGTTGGTCAGATGCGAGGTGTGGATGTCCATGTCGAGTGCGATGCGATTAATAATCCCTGTTATAGGTTTTTTTCTCATTACAGCGGTGCAAGCCAGTGCGGCGGGCGTGTCGCCTGCGCGGCAGACATGTATCCGCGATGCGATGGCCTCAGGAACAGCAGCGGTTGGCAATTCCGCTCGGCTGAACACGCTTTATGAGCGTTACTTCGTAGAGGAAGATATCGCCCGCGTGGCGGCCGGTAAGGATTGGATGCAGTATGATGCGGGACGCAAGAGTGCGCAACGGAATCGGGTTCGCCGATTCGTAGTAGAAAAACTTGCGCCCAGCCTCTCGGAATACGGCGCCTCCAACGTCAAATTGGTCAGTGAAAACGGCTCGAAAGTGCGGGGCATCATTACGCAACCCAACGGCAATAAAAGGACTGTGACTTTTGATTTCGCCGGCCCGTGCCAATTCGTCAACATAACGATAACAGGCTTCGGCTCTCTCATCAGCTTCATCGGAAAAGAGCAACCAAGACCGGGAAAATGATCGGCGATTCCGACCCGGCAGGCCGCCGAGCCGTGACAGCTAATAGGGCGTGCCGTCCTTGTGCAGATAAACAATTTCCTGGTCGCCGTCGATGCAGCGCCAGATCATATCGACATCTGCATACTCGCCATCGTCACCGGGACTGCGGTCGCCGACTTCCAAAAAGACCGCGTCGCGCCTGCTGCGGTTGATCAAGTGATGTCCATCCGGCTTGCCGGCTGGAAATCCCGCTGCCATGCCCGCTGTCAGCAGCTGCTCGCCGGCATCGGTGACGAGCACCAGCTCCCCTTCCAATACATACACGAACTCATCCTGCTTTGTATGCCAGTGGCGCTGAGAGGAAGCGCAGCCGGGCGGCAGCCTCGTCAAGTTCACTCCAAAATTCTTGAGGCCAACTGCATCGCCCAGCCTACGCCTCTCCCTGCCCGCCACAGCCGGCCTGA